>JAQIBW010000127.1 GCA_027858865.1 Sulfurimonas sp.
TTCAACAGATTCAACAGCTTGTGCAACTGGTGCTTCTTCAACAATTTTTGCAACTGGTGCTTCTTCAACTGCTACTGGTTGAATGTATTTAAATTCTGAAGCACTAAGTGAGAGTGTTAATAACGACAATATTAACGAAGTTAACATATGTTTCATTCTTCTTTTCCTTGGACTATTTTATTTGTATCATGATTAAGAAAACATAATAACAGACAGTAGTGAGTTAGTCGTGAGTTTTTGTATAAAATGTCTATGGAAAATACGCTATGCTCAACAGATGCAACAATTATGATATAATCTCGACCTATATAAACAGTGGAAAAGTAATCAATGCTCTCATCAGATGTAAGTTCTATATTAAACAACAAAGATAAACTGTTAACACAAACTTATTTCGATTTACAGAGATATTTTGAAGATAAGTATGGAACAAATACCGTAATCTTTATGGAGATCGGAACTTTCTTTGAAGTCTATGAAGTCAACAACGATGATGAACAGGTTGGAAAAGCAAAAGAGATAGCTGAACTTTTAAACATTCAACTGACTAAAAAAAATAAAAACATCATTGAAAACTCTGACAAAAACCCACTTTTAGCAGGTGTGCCTGCTGTCTCTTTCGAGCGCTATTTAAGTCGTCTCATCCAAGAGCAAAAATACACTATCATCGTAGTAAAACAAAAAGGTAATCCGCCTAAGATAAGCAGATATGTCTCTCAGATAGTCTCACCCGGAACAAACTTTGAGCACATAGTAGATAATGATGATAACTACATAGCATCTATTCTTATTGACTGTTATAGAGGCATCTACAATGTCGGCTATTCTGCCATAGATGTAACAACTGGTAAGACATGGCTTTACGAGACACATGGGACCAGTGAAGATCCATCATATGCGCTTGATGAAATCTTTAATCTTTTAAATATATACCGTACTTCAGAAGTAGTTATCAGCTTTTTAGATGGAGTAGAGGAGCAAAAACATGTTATACAGTACTTAGAAATTGCTGAACATTATCACTACTCTGTAAATAACCAGCGACCAAAAGTGGACTTTCAGAACAAACTTTTTGCTGAAGTTTATCAGATTCAGTCACTGCTTTCACCAATCGAGCATCTAGACCTAGAACGAAACCCTATGATAACAGAGTCTCTTGCAGTTTTAGTTCACTTTGTCATAGAACATGACATACATATAGTTCAAAAACTAAACCCTCCAAAACTCATAGATAACCGCCGTTTTATGTACCTCGGAAACAACGCTCTAGAACAAGTTGGAATCATCTCAAAAGATAGAAATGAGTTTACACTTTTAAAGATGATGGACAAGAGTGCTACGGCAATAGGGCGAAGACTTTTAAAAGAGAGACTTCTAAATCCTATTATGGAAAAAGATGAACTTGAACGTCGATATAACTTAATAGAGAGAGTTTCTTCTCATACAAGATTTTTAGATGAGACTATGCGTGGAGTTTATGACTTAGAAAGGCTGGCTCGTAGACTTGACTTAGGACGTTTGCATCCATTTGAGATGAACCACGTTTTTGAGTCTATGCTAAGTGTAAAAGAACTTATGGGCTATGTTAAAAAACATAAGATTCAGCGTACTCCTTTTCATGAGTCTGAGCTTGATGAGTTCTTAAGAGACATAAGCAAGAGTATAGACCTAGATGTATCTCGTCGTTTCACAAATGCAACCGTAGATGAAAACTTTCTTATGAGTGGAGTCGATGAAGCAGTAGATATTTTGGTAGAAGAGAACAATACTATGCTCATAGCTTTTGAAGATATTATGAGCAAGATAGAAAGTTTGTTAGAAGCTTCAAATGCTAGTTCTTCAAGTCGTCTTGTATCTCTTGGTGTTTTGGAAAAAGAGGGCTACTACATCTCTTTAAGCAAGAATCGTTACTCAATGATAGAGAGTGAGTTTAAAAACCATGAAGACTTTAAAGAGTTTAATGTTAAAAAACTTACAAACAGCGTAAAAATAACATCTGCTTTTACAGATACTTTGTCTGATAAAATCATGAAAAACCGCAGAAAAATAGTGGTTTTAGTAAAAGACAGATATATCCAGCTTCAAGCACTTTATGAGAGAAGATACTCTTTACTTTTTGATAGAGTGATAAGCTATGTAGCTGATTTGGATGTTGGTGTTAGTTCATCTAAAGTAGCTGAGATGTACAAACACTCAAGACCGATGATTGTAGATGTAAATGATGATGAGAATTTTATGCAAGTGATGCAACTACGTCATCCACTCATAGAAGTTCAAGAACGTGGTGGCATCTACGTACCAAATGACATAGTAATGGGAAATCGCATCTATATGGACTTGCCTCATCCTGAAACTGTGATGCTTGAAGTTGGTGTGCATGACGGACACGAAATAAATGGTGTTTTACTTTATGGTATCAACTCCAGTGGTAAATCTTCTTTGATGAAGAGCATAGGCATTGCTGTTCTTATGGCTCAGTCAGGCTTTTTTGTAAGTGCTTCTGTTATGAAGTTTTCTCTATTTGACTCTATTTTTACTAGGATTGTCTCAAAAGATAATCTTGCAAAAGGGCTTTCAACTTTTGCAGTAGAGATGCTAGAACTCAAAAACATCTTCAACCGTGCAACTGTTCGCTCACTAATCCTTGGTGATGAGATAAGTCATGGAACTGAAACACTCTCAGGTGTTGCCATAGTCTCATCAGCCATCATTAAACTCTCACGCTTACGCTCACTTTTTCTCTTTGCAACTCACTTGCACCAGCTCTCAACTATGAAAGAGATAACAAGACTAAACAATGTTGTAGACCTGCATCTAAGTGTTGAGTATGATGAAGCAAAAGATGTACTTCTGTTTAACAGGATTTTGCAATCTGGAAGCGGTAGCAGTGTTTACGGTCTAGAGTTTGCAAAATCTCTTCACATGGATGCTGAGTTTCTTGACATTGCAAACAAGATAAGAAAAAGACTTGCAAACGACTTTGATGAGTTAGAACTTCTAGTCAAGAAAAAGAAAAGCAAGTATAACAAAGATTTATACGTAACTAAATGTGTAATCTGTGGAGCAATGGCAGAAGACGTTCACCACATTTCACAACGCTCACTTGCAGACAAAGCAGGTTTCATAGGTCACTTTCACCAAGACAACAAACATAACCTTGTACCGCTTTGTAAAGAACACCATAGCGACATACACAACAAAAAACTTCGTGGTGATGGTTTTGTCATGACTTCAAATGGACTAGAATTAAAGATTGAAGAACAGATGAACAAGCCTAAAGCAGTTGAGGTAAAAGAGCCGGAGATAAACGAGCAAAAAGCTGAAGATGCATCTGATGAGTTTGTTTTGGATGATTGGGATTAAATTAAAGATTGGATATAATCGAACATAATTATTTAAGGTGTATGATTGATAAACTTAGAAAGTATAGATATAAAACAGCAAAAATTAGATGAACTTAAAAATATTTTTCCAGAAATTTTTGAAGATGGAACTATAGATTATAAAAAGTTAAAAGATATATTGGATGACAATATAGAAGAATCTAAAACACAACACTACAGTTTTAACTGGAGTGGTAAAAAAGATTGTTACAAAACTATAAAAGCCAAAACAAACGCTACTTTAAAAGTAGATACAGATAAAAATATTCCTGATGGAGATAATGTCTTCATAGAGGGTGATAACTTAGAAGTTTTAAAGCTACTTCAAAATGCATACCACAAAAAAATCAAGATGATTTATATAGACCCGCCTTACAACAAAGATAAAGATTTTGTATACAAAGATACTTGGGGCGATACTATAACAAACTACCTGATACAAACAGATCAGCTTAGAGAAGAGGGTTATACAAGCACTAAAACGCAAAGCACAGGAAGAAGACATACAAACTGGCTAAATATGATTTACCCAAGACTTTGGCTTAGTAGAAACTTACTTAAAGAT
>JAQIBW010000014.1 GCA_027858865.1 Sulfurimonas sp.
ATCTTATACTCCTAAGTCTCAAAGACTTCTTTACAAAGCAGATGCTCAAATTTTCTCTAGCGCCTTTTATCTTTACAATAGTAATTATGTATATTCTATTTTTTGTTATTGCAGGGATTGGAGTAGAAAACCTTGGTCAGATGCAAGTTCAAACTACTGAAACTTCTATGCAAAACGGCATTCCTCACACTGAGAGCGTAAGCACCATGCTTGAGGGCACAGCAATCATCCAGTTTCTAATGAGTTATGCTATTACTTCTTGGATAGCTACATTTCTCATCTACGCTGTCGGCAGTTTTTTAGTTCTTTATGCTTCTATATTTGTAGCTATTTTAGTCATAGGATTTCTTACCCCATTTGTTTTAAAAGAGCTTCAACGCAGACACTACAAAGATGTTGAGATGATTGGATATTCCAACATTATCTCAGGACTTTTAGTTGTTATAAAATGGGCTATTATCATGCTATTTCTTTTTATACTACTGATTCCATTTTACTTTATTCCACTAGTAAACATTATTGCCTTTAATCTTCCTCTATATTACTTCTTTCATAAGATGCTGACATTTGATATCTCTTCAAATATATGTACAAAAGAAGAATATAAAAAGATACGCTACTTCTCTGCAAATAAGATAAGACTAAAAACTCTAGCTCTATATGTCATCTCACTTATACCGTTTGTTATATTTTTTGGTGCTATCTACATCGTTATATATCTAGGACATACTTACTTCTTAGAGGTTAGAAAGATTCGTCTGGAAAATAATGCTAACTAAAAATATATTTTCTTTTTTTTTATCATCGATTCTTGTAATTATCATAGCTTATATGGCATCTCAGACATATATCTTCTCTATGAAATATGATAAGGAGATGCTGTCTTACGCCCAAAATAACAAGATAGAAAATAAGATTGACAACTATATCCAGACTACAAATAACGCTATACAAAACTATATTTCTGACTACATAAACAGTGACACTAAAGAGATAAAAACAAAAGAGTTATCAAAAACAAATAAAGAGAAAACACAACTCTATGCAATGCTATATTTTGTAGCTTTGGGGATTTTACTACTTACATACTTTGTTTCTTCAAAAGAAGTTTTTCTCGTATCAATTTTAAGTGCTGCACTTATCTCTTGGTGAGTGGGAATACTTGCCCCGATTATGACAATTGAGATTTTTAAAGATCTGCCCCTTTTTGGTTTTACTATATTTAAGTATGAATCAAAAGGCATCTGGACTACGGTTGAGAAACTTTGGACTTTGCAAAGTTATCTTTTGGCTGTTATGATTGCTCTGTTTAGTATTGCTATACCCATCATCAAAACTATATCTTTGTACTTTAGCGCGCTTATGAAAGTAGATATTAAATACATAGACTTTATCGGGAAGTGGTCAATGGCGGATGTTTTCATAGTGTCGTTGCTACTTACAAACTTATCACTAAGTGCAGACGAGTTTACAGATGCCAAAGTGCAAGTAGCTATTTACTTCTTTTGTACCTATGTAGTTCTTTCTATCATATCATCTTACATCATAAAAAAAGAGAGTGAAAAGTAAGAGTTTAGTCTTCATCTTCTTTATCCAACTCTTTTTGGATTAGTCCTCTGTAGGCTTCATCTTTTGGAACTAATCCAGCTTCATATAAAAACTGAGATGCTACAAAGTTTGTTTTTTTGATTTTGTCATATTTTGCGAAGCTTAGATGCAAAATATCTTTTGCTCGTGTTACTGCAACATAAAAAAGCCTTCTCTCTTCATCGAGTGAGCCACCTCTTTGCATAAGCTTTCTGTTTGGAAATCTTCCATCCATAAGGTCAATAATATAAACTTCTTTATATTCCAGACCTTTAGATGCATGTACACTTAGAAGGTTTACACCCTCTCCTTGAGTAAGGTCTGAAGAACCCAAAATCATTGCATTTAAAAATCTTTCATGTTCTGTGTAGGGTTTTGATAACTCTTCAAGCAAAACCATTTTTCTAGTGATTCTTGTAAGGGACTCTACCTTTTGTTTCTCATCTATGGAACCGTCTTTAAGTTGTGATCTTTTGTTTGACAGCAAATCAGAAATATACTTAAACACAGCAGATGCAGCTATCTTCTTTACAACTGTTCTAGGTTGTTTGATGCCCTTTAAATCTCGAAACAAAACATAGAAATCATGTAAAAATGTGGCACTGTCTTTTGTTAGTTTTGGATGCTTTAAGATAGGATTTTTCATAAACTTATCTTCAAAACCAAGCTTTGCAAATTTTCCAACAGCTCCTAGTTCTAAAAAATCATCAAAGAGACCTAACTGATGATTTAGCTTTCTCTTTTCAAATGGGTTTTTTATAGACTCATCTGGAGCATAAAGACCATAAAAAATACTTCCATGACCTAGAGTCTTTAAAGCAATGTAAATCTCTTTAGCCATTGCACTACCGATGCCACGAGCAAACTCAAAAAGGTGTATAAAAGACATCATGTCAGCTTCATTTACTAAAAGCGTATAAAAGTCTAAAACTGCCTTTACTTCTTTAGCATCAAAGAAACTTGTTCCGCCTTTTCTCTTACAAGGAATATCAAGCTCACGAAGCCCTACTTCGATACCATCAGCAGAAGAGTTATTTCTAAAGATAACAGCAATCTCTTCATGTGGGGTCTGCGAATCTCTAATCTTTGCAGCTATTGCGTGATACTGATCAAAAAGTTCATCATAAACCAAAAGTGTTGGTGCCTTAGCTTCTTGAATTCTTGTAACTTCTAACTGTTTAGGATAGATGCGTTCATTGTGTTCTATTACTCTTGTCGCTAAAGATAAAATAGGAACAGTAGAGCGATAGTTTTTTGTTAGTGTATGGACTTTAGCATCTGGGTATTTAGTGGCAAAAGAACCGATAATAGATATGTCAGCACCGTTAAAAGCATAGATGCTCTGGTCATAATCTCCCACGCAAAATAGCGATGGAGGATTCATAGCTTCAATAAGCGTACCTTGAAGAGCATTTGTATCCTGATACTCATCTACAAGAACTTCTTTATATCCAAGCTCATTAGTTTTACATATATCTCTAAAGTTTAAAAGTAAATCATTAAAATTTAAAAAACCATACTCTTTTTTTAAGCTCTCAAACTCTTCAACAATATCTGCGTATATTAGTGCGAAAAGTTCATGTTCAGGATAAGTCTCAACTATCCAATCCTCAAAATGATTTTCTAGTTCTGTGTTTTGATAAAAAGAGTATAAGTCATAAAGATAGTTCCCTCCATAAGGAGCTATCTCAGCTCCGATATGATCAAAAGAACGTTTCTCAAACACACTTCTAAATAGTGTTTTTAGTTCACGTTGCTGTTTTAAAACAACTCTTCCATCAACCTTTTTCAGCCATCTGTAACTAACTGCATGGAAAGTTCCAGCTTCTATTTTACCTGCTACATCTTTACCAAAAAGCTCAGCTACACGCTCAACCATCTCTGCTGCTGCTTTGTTTGTAAAAGTAAGGAGTAAGATTTCTTGGGGTTTTACACCATTCCCCAAGAGATGACCGATGCGACCAACTATGGTAGAAGTCTTTCCTGTTCCCGCAGATGCAATGATTAAATTTTGTGCGTCATTAGAAGTTGCTGCTACATATTGTTCTTGATTTAAACGAGATAATGGCAAATATAAACCCCTGCACAAAATTTTAAGAATGTGATTATACTCTCAAAAGCTTTACTATATTTTATCTCTCTAAATTATTCATAAAAACTATAACTAAAACTAATACTATTTTTAAATAGAATTTAAAATATTAAGACTATAATAATAAACAATCTCTCCCTATATACAAGTTTAATGGAGTGCACATATGGAAAAACTTAATAGTCCTGATAGACGATCTTTCTTACATAAATTTATGCAGGGAGTTGGGTACAGCGCATTTGGTGTTATTATGTGGAGCGCTTACCTCAACCAAGCACAAGCAAAAAACTTAATTTTAAGACCACCTGGAGCAATTCCTGAAAAAGATTTTGTATCAACTTGTATTCGATGCGGTATGTGTGTCCAAGCCTGCCCATATGATGTTTTAAAACTCTCTACTATATCAGATGCTATTTCTATAGGAACGCCTTTTTTTACTCCAAGAAAAGTGGCCTGTCATCTGTGTTCAGATATACCGTGTGCATCAGCCTGTCCGACTAATACTCTTGATTTGAACCTATTACGGGTTGATGATAAACTATCTATAAACAACTCTAAAATGGGTCTTGCAACTATCAATACTAAAACCTGTCTTGCTTATATGGGCTTACAATGTACAATGTGTATTCGTGCCTGTCCACTAGCCGATACAGCTATTGTCCTTCATAATGAGCGTAATCCTCGTACAGATATGCATGCTTTTTTAAAACCTGTTGTAAATCCTGACTACTGTACAGGTTGCGGGATGTGCGAACATGCTTGCCCGACAACAATCGCTTCTATTCAAATTCTTCCACTCTCTTTAACTAAAGGTGATATTGGCTCTTTTTATGTCATAGGATGGAAAAAAGAGGATGAACATAGGTTGGATGTAGCTAAATCAACTGATATAAAAGTACAAAGGACTAAGAGAAATAAAAAAAGTGCAATAGACAATGTCAATGATGTGGATGGTATATTGAAAGGACTTTACAATGAGTAGTTTTATATATAAAAATCGCTTTTTAATCCCTAGAAGACTAACCCAACTCCTAATAATGACTCTGTATATTGGTGCTAATGCTTATGGTTGGAATATTGTAAGAGGTGATTTAAGTAGTTCAATATTCTTTGATCTTATTCCTCTTTCTGATCCATTTGTAGTGTTACAAATGTTTTTTGGAGGTGCCCTTATTTCCGCAGATATTCTTATGGGAGTAGGAATCGTACTATTTTTTTACGCTGTAGTAGGAGGCAGGTTTTTTTGCTCTTGGGTATGTCCGGTAAATATTATCACTGAAACAGCTACCTGGTTAAGAAAAAAATTTAATCTTTTGGAAAAAGAAAACGCTATCTCATTTAGCCGTAATATCCGTTATTGGGTTATAGCTATTACTCTCATTTTATCATTTATCTTTTCTATTGCGGCATTTGATATGATAAGTCCTATCGGCATCGCTCACAGGGGTATAATATTTGGTTTTGGTTTTGGTTGGTTTTTTCTTCTCTCCATTTTTCTTTTTGACCTTTTTTCTCAAAAATATGGTTGGTGTGGACATGTCTGTCCATTAGGCGGGTTTAATGCACTTATCGGTAAATACTCTCTCATCAAAGTAACTCATGACAAAGATAAATGTTTGTACTCTATGGCTTGCTTTGAAGCTTGTCCTGAAGTTGAAATACTGAGTATGGTTGGAATGATTAGCAAACCAATCACAGGAGCCTCATGCATAAAATGCGGACAATGTATCGAAGTTTGTGAAAATGACGCATTTAAAGTTTCTATAGTAAGTATTACCAAACAGATCAAAGGATAAAAAATGAGATTTTTAATAGCTTTACTACTACTTTTCGTCTTAAATATTTTTGCAAAAGACATAACCCCATATAAGTACATAGAAGCAAGTGAAGCTGTTTCTGATTTTGTAAAAGTAGATAACACTCTAATTATTGCAACTGAAGAAGGAATCATAGATATTTATGATTTAAAAAAAGGAAAACTTATTGACCAAATTGTTCTCCAAAAGCAAAAAAATCTTTTAGGAGATGATATACGATCTTTAATTGTAAGTGTAGATTATCTTGATGGTAAACTTATTTTTATTGTACGTTTACTCAGTACATTAAGAGAGTTCTATATATATGAAAATCACAAAATTACAAAGATTTTGGATGAGTCGCAGAATCTTGCTTTGCAAAAAATAAAGTTTATAGATGCAAACACTGTGGTAATGGCTACTATGGATAATTCAATTAAACTTTTTGATATGAATAAAAAGAAGTTCTTCTATAAACAGCAACTCATTTTATCCAGT
>JAQIBW010000318.1 GCA_027858865.1 Sulfurimonas sp.
GTACTCCCTTCTTGTAAAGGGAACAAACCTTCAAGTAAATGTTTGGAAAGCACTTTTAAACCTTCCAAATGGCGTAGTTGCAACTTACCAAGATATAGCAAACTATCTTGATAAACCAAAAGCCACCAGAGCAGTTGCCACCGCCATAGGTAAAAATCACATCGGTTATCTTATCCCATGTCACAGAGTTATTGCAAAAAGTGGAGCGATGAGTGGCTATAGATGGGGGATAGAGAGAAAAAAGATACTTATAGCTTGTGAGTCGATTCAAAATAATCAAATAAATAATAAGTAGTTTTTTCTACTTTTTATTTAAGCTTATTCTTTATAGGAGGGCTTTTTAAATTATTCGGATGCTTTACTTCCCCATCATATATAACTTTACAGCCATTTGGCATGATGATGTTATATGTTGAGTCTATGAGATATGAACTCCCAGATACTATGTCTGAAGTTATAGATATATTGGCATCTGTTCTTAGTACTTGGTTTACACCAAATGAAGCAACATTATCTATGGTCTCAGTTGTTAAGTTAATAATCTTTCTCCCAGTACCTAAAATCGAACCAGGTACTTTCCCTACTATATTAACAATTGTAGAGATGGTCTTTTTTGTATTTGGATTTTTAATATTTCCGCTTAAGGCTTGTGTGATTATCGCACAGCCTTGTTTATCTACTATGCTAACATCAAGTGAATTAATATCGCCATCTTGTTTTAAGTTGCCTATTGCAGCTATGCGAGATTTATTTGTTCTTAGAGCTACATCATCCAGATTTATATTTTTATCTTTTAGAGATATGTTAAACTGCAGAAGTTCTATGTTTGTGTGGCTTTTGTTGGCATCAGAGAAGTTAGAAAAGACTGACTGAGACAAATTTACTATGTTTAAGCCTAGTGCATCGTTGAAGTTAGAGATTTTTTTATCAATATTTATACCGTTTAAAATAGCAGATGTTAGAGCTAAGTTACTTTTTGCCGTTTTTTCTTTTATGTTGTAAGTAGCATCTCCGTTTAAGTGACCCGATTCTAAAATAGCATCTTTGGCAATCAAACTAGCGACTTTTTGAGCTTCTACTTCTGTTACTTTTACAAAAATATCACTTTTATTAAGTTCTACGTCCAGTTCCCCACCCAGAGAGTTTGTTGTTATGTTTAATGCATCTGTATATTTGCCGTTTATTCTAAAAGGCCCGTGGAAGGTATTTTTCATCATAGCTCTGTATTTATAAAGGTCTTGTACGTCAAATAAAAAGTCAGTTTTTACCTGCTCATTTTCATAAGAAAAAGAGTCTACTACTAACTTGTCTTGCATATAGGTTAAAGAGCCTTTTGCTTTATATGGTGGTTTTGGTTCTATTTTTATATCTAGTTTTAAAGCAACATGCTCTTTTTGATAATGCATAACAAAAATATCTTTTATACTTAGGAGATTAGGAGTGTAATGACCACTAAGATCTAGTGAGATCGAGTTGCCTATCTTTCCTAAATTCATATTCCTGCGTAGTTTATCACTGCTTATCTTGAAGTTTATATCTTCAATGTTTCCTTGGGCTTCAACATTCACAAGTCCAAATAGTATCTTTGGTTTATTCAGTGCAGATGAAAGTTTATGAAGGTTGATGTCATGTGTCTGAAATTTAAAATGCTCACCCTCAAGTGTTAGAAGTGTTTGTGAACCAAAACTGGAACTTTTTGCATGAAGTTTTAGAAGCTTTTTGTACCTTGCTTTTGCACTAAATTCAAAAGAATCTTTTTCCAGTGGTACAGATGCTTTGAAGTTTGACTTTAGTAATTTTGATTTTACAGTGTAAGAACCATCGGCTTTGGCACTTATGTTATGCTCTTTTATTTTGGCATCTGTGCTTAGTTTAAAATTTATTTTTTCAAAATCACCGCTTGCATCCAAGTTGATAAAACCTATAGCCTGAGGCTTTAGAGATGCAAACTTCATAAGTTCTACTATGTCCATTTTTTTCATACTAACATTAAACTTCTTATCTTCTAGATGCAAGGTTGTTTTACCATTGAAGTCATTGCTTTTAGCATTTAGCTTTAAAACATCTTTGAACTGAGCATCCCCGTTAAATGTAAAAAGCTTTTTCATAAAAGAAGCACTTAGTTTGTATGAAGTTGTGAGTTTTTCATTTATGTATTTCAAATCAGGAACTGTGAGTTTTACTTTTTCTATTCTCTGTTTATCAGCAACTATCCAAGGAGAACTAAATAAGAAGTTTGTATCTAGACTCTTTGTGTCTAGCTTCCCTTCTAGGTTTAAGTAACCTCGTGCAAGTGGCTTTTGTCCTGCTGCTTTTAATACTTTTGATAGATGCAGAGCTTTAGCGTTGTAGTCGAGTTTATCTTTTTTGTAAGTGGCATCTAGATTCCCACCAAGTGATGAAGTGTGCAGTGAAGTTTGCATGGTCTTCGTGTCTATTTTAAGGGAGTCTATATCTAGTTTTACATTTTGAAAAGCGATTTTTGTAGATGCTGAGATATTTCCATCTTTAAAAATCCCGTTTGCATCTACGCTTGTTTTATAAAAGTTTGGAGGTATAAATGAAGTTATAAGTTTGAAGTTTTCTTTTTCTTGAAGTAGTTTTATATCAACATCTTTAATATGTGTACCGGAGATATTTATGGCTTTAGTTCGCAGGTCTATAGAAGTGTTAGCATCTGTATAGAGGTTTAGGTCAAAGTCTACTACTGCGTCTATTTTAACTTCTTTGTCATTTCGTTCCTGAAGAGTTTTTAGGTTTAAAGAAGTTGCATCTACTCTAACATACCAATTATCTTTTAACTCTTTTACCGTGACTTTTGCATCCCCACCGTAAAGAGATGCTTCCCCCTCTACTAGAAGTTTATTAGTATAAGTGATGTTAGCAGTTGCTTCACCTTGACCTTTTAATGGATGGTAAGTCTTGAAAGCATCTATTGCCCCGCTGTAGTAAGCTCGAATCTTTAGTGGAGTGATACTTATGATATTTGCACTGATAGTGTTGTTTGACTCTGCTATATAAGCATCTACTCTTAATGGTATGATACTAATCGAAGTAACTTTCACTTTTTGCTCTAGTAGCCGAGATGCATAGTCCTGTATAAAGTGAGTAGTTACAGGTTTAAAAAGAAAAACAATAATAATAAAAATAGTTGCAGATATATATTTTATCACTACGCTTCCTCATTTTCTAAACATTTTACTACATTGAACCTTATCAATGTTTAATTTATACTCTTTATGTATAATCCCTTTATATTTACACAGGAGAAACTATGGAAGCAATCTATCCATATGCAAACATTATCCACCTTCTTTTAGCGATTGTTTTTTTAGGTTATGTCTTTAGTGACTTGGCTATTATCTCGACACTTAAAAATAAGTTTGACAAAGAGACACAGCAAAAGATAAACCAGACTCTTGGAAAAAGAAGTTTTAAAATCTTTCCTCTTACACTTCTGTTTTTAGTTCTGACAGGTGGTATGATGATGTCAAAGTATATCAACTCTAGTGCAGGTTTCTTTGAAACTGACTTGCAAAAGATACTTGTGTTTAAAATAGCACTTGTTCTTATCATAGTTGCCGGAGTTGGTTCAAACCTATATGTGAAGTTTACAAAGGGCAAAAAGAGTAACTTTATGGAAAATCACTTTCATAAACTTGTAATAGTTCTAGGTCTTTTCATAGTTATAGCCGCTAAGTGGATGTTTTTAGTTTAGTCACAGATGCTAGAGTACTCATACCCGCTTTTTAGACCACCCGCAGAAGCTGACAATATCATCATACAAGCTACTTACGGGTGTAGTTACAATAACTGTACATTTTGTTCTATGTACAAAACAAAGAGCTATGAAGTAAGAGCTATCGGAGATGTTTTTAAAGATATCGATACTTTATCTCACTTATATCCAGATGCTAGAAAAGTGTTTCTAGCTGATGGAGATGCTCTTTCTCTAGATACTGATTACCTTTTAAATCTACTAATATATCTAAAAAAATCATTTGTAAAACTTGGACGTGTTTCTGTTTACGCATCTGCACAAAACTTACTAAACAAATCAAGCCAAGAGTTGCAAGAACTAAAAGAAAATGCTCTGAGTCTTATCTATTACGGAGTAGAGACGGGCAGTGACGCCGTTCTAAAAAAGATAACAAAAGGTGTAAACCAAAGTGAGATTATTGAGTCGCTAAATAAAGCCTCAGATGCAGGAATAAAAATATCTGCTACAGTCATACTTGGCATCGGTGGCTCAAAATATACAAACGAGCATGTAAAAGGTAGCGCAGAGATTATCAACGCCACAAGAGTAAACTATCTCTCAACATTGCAACTAGGACTAGAAGACGATGCTAAAGAGAAATTTTACAAGCACTTCAGTGACTTTGAAATGTTAGATGACACCGAGCTACTTCAAGAGAAAAAGATATACTCATACAAAAACTAGAGAATGCTTTAAGTCTTGGTGAAATGGCTTTTGTACCTCAAATATTTAGAGGATTTTGAAATGAAAACCATGTTAAGTAATGACTTTCGGTCAGTTGTATTAAACTCTACACCGCTTATTGATGTTCGTGCTCCTGTAGAATTTGAAAAAGGCTCATTTCCTCATGCCATAAATTTACCTCTTATCAATGATGAAGAGAGACATGAGATAGGTGTTTGTTACAAAAAATATGGCAATACCGAGGCTGTAAAACTTGGACATAAGCTTGTTAGCGGTGTAGTGAAAGAAGAACGGGTTAAAGCATGGTCTGATTTTATAAAAGAAAATTCAGATGCCAAGCTTTTCTGCTTTAGAGGTGGACAACGTTCAAAGATATCACAAGAGTGGCTTAGCCAATCAGGAAATGATATTACAAGATTCAAGGGTGGTTATAAAGCCTTTAGAAGTTATCTAATGAATGAAATAGAAGAATCATGTACTCATTTCAAACCAATTATACTTGGTGGTCGTACCGGTTCAGGAAAAACTATTTTACTCAAAACTTTAGAGAACTCCATAGACCTTGAAGGTTTGGCAAATCATAGAGGTTCATCTTTTGGTCGAAAAAACACTCCACAACCTTCGCAGATAAATTTTGAAAACTATATGGCTTATGATCTTATTAAAAAACTTGATAAAGGTATGAAGCATTTAGTTTTTGAAGATGAGGGAAATCGTATTGGCAGTGTATTTATCCCGAAGAATTTTGCAGACTATCTCTCAAAAGCACCACTTATCGTACTTGAAACACCTATAAGCCAGAGAGTAGAGATAACATTTGATGAGTATGTAATCCAAGCACAGAAAATGTATGCAAATAACCTCGAGCTATGGAGAGATGAAATACTTGGTGCGATGCATAGAATAAAGAAAAGACTTGGTAGCCAACGCCATAAGCAAGTCTGTGATACATTTGAAAATGCTTTTGATGTACAGATACAAAGTGGCTCGTTAGAAGGGCATAAGGAGTGGATAGAATCTCTTTTAAGAGAGTATTACGACCCCATGTATGACTATCAGATTCAAAAACGAGTTGAACAAGTAGAGTTTAGAGGTTCAAGTGAAGAGATTGTTGAGTATTTATCACGTAAATTTTAAAAAATTAAGTTTTGATTGTTTGTTCGTGAAGGGTTCTACAAAAAGAAATGGTGTCAAGAGGGGGACTTGAACCCCCGACCCCCGGCTTATGAGACCAGTGCTCTAACCAGCTGAGCTACCGTGACATCTATTTTGTAGGTCGGAATTATAACCATGGAAAGCTTTTATTTTCCTTTTGCTCGGGCTATAATTCTAAAATTTGCAAAAAAGCAATTTGAAACTTAGTAACTATCTCCCACTTCTGTGTTGCTAAGCATCCCTTCATTAAATACTACCACTTGGTTTCTTCCAGTTTCTTTTGCTTGGTACATAGCCATATCTGCAAACTTAATACACTTCCAGATACTATCACTGTCTTTTGGAAAGTTTGAGCATCCAACACTAAGTGTTTTAGAAAAACTTTCTCCATCTGCATAAATTTTTTGTTTGCTAAACTCAACTCTTATGGTTTCTGCAATTTGGACTATTTTTTCTTCTTCACAATTATAAAGAAGCACTAAGAACTCTTCTCCTCCGTATCTAATAGCCATATCAGCTTTGCGGATACTGCTTTTAATTACTCCAGAGACCATTCGAATCGCTTCATCTCCGACGTCGTGTCCATAGTTGTCATTAATCATCTTAAAGTAGTCAATATCTATCATAAGTACACCAAAAGAAGTTCCTGCACGTACTGCTTGAGGAACAGAAACATCAGCGAACTCATCTAGAAATTTACGGTTATACATATTTGTAAGTTGATCTACTCTAGCCATTTGGTTGAGTGTCTGCATCAGCTTTTTACTTACTATTGCAGGTCTTGCAGTAGTTATATAGTCTTCTATATCGCTCGTAATCGTTCTTACATGCTCAGTCTCTTTAGCGTCCTTTGTCACGATTGTAAGAACCAAAGTTAACTCATTTGAGATTGTATATGGTGTACATATATATTCAGTGTCTTCAAGTTCATAAAGTTCACAAGACTTTTTAAATATGCTTGAATCAACACTTGCATGTATACGGTCTGCTCTACACTCACCATTTAAAATACCGCAATGACATCCATTTTCACTATATACGATTTTTTTGACCTTGTTCATGGTATCTATTTCTGTCATAGTGAAATCATCCAGTTTAAAATGATCTTTTAAAACATATGCGATACGGTTATATATATCTTCTAAATCCTTATCGTTTTCTATTGTCTGTTTGAACTTATATATATCTGAAAGTCTCTCTATGGTAGTGTTAATATTTATGAGAGGATCAGGCTCTTTTACATAATTTTTATTTTTAATAAATATATATACTTTTTTGTCTAACTCTTCAAATGTGTGTTGTAGTTTTTCCAGCATAGTGTTGAGCATATTAGCTACAGTTTCACTCTCTTTGTTCTGACTTCCTTTAATCCTTACTGAGTAATCACCATGATAAGCACTTTGCATAACGTCTCTTATGGAGTAAAATATATTGACAAATGGTTTTATAAATCTGGTTATAACAATAAAGACAAGCATAATAGTGATAATAGTTATAGCTATGTTGTAAAGAACAGTTTTAATACTACTAGTTCGTATATCAGTTATATCCATAACCATACTTACAACACCAAGCACCTCACCTTCTTTTGCATTATGGCAAGCCATACAGTTTGGAGTTCCATATTCTGTTGCTACAAATGGTATGCTGACACGCATTACGCTTTTACTTGTCATTTCAGTAGTTATAGATTTTGTTTTTCCAGACTTTAAAACTTCTGAATCAATTTTATCTCTTGGTGTCTCATTGTTATGACCCTCACCATATTGTTCTATGACAGTAGGTGAGCGGGCAACCCAAAGTTCACTTATCTTTTCTACACTTCCTATTTGGTTTAGGAAAAAGTCTCTTTGACCCATTATCCCATTTACCATGTGTGAAGTTAGTCCAATTTTAACAATTTCAGCAGTTAAGCTTGCCCTATGCTCCGCTGTTTTAATTCCATATTCTCGAAAGTTAAGGGTAGTACTAATTATCATCGAAATAAAGAAAATTGAGAAGATGATAACTAACGCGGTTATTACTTTTTGTCTGGATTCCATAACATTACCTTATAGTTTTTTTAGATTTTAGCACAAATAG
>JAQIBW010000284.1 GCA_027858865.1 Sulfurimonas sp.
TTACTACTGGAACCATTGAGAATCATCAGTTTCACAGAGTCACTGAAATGCTTTCTAGAAATGCATTAAAAAATAACGACGTCTACCAAGCAATTGCTTATAAAAAAAGAGAGTTTAACCCAATTGATTTATTCAAAATAGAAGGGTGGACGGGAACGCTGTCAATGTTTTTTAATTTCTCTGGCATTACCACGCAGCATACTTTTTCAGAGATATACGAAAGAGCACAAAAGATTGATGCGCCAATGTCAAGGCTGATGAAGCAGGTAACAGATATGAGCTATGACTTTTTTTCTCAAGAGTTTGGAGTTTTAAATTCCATCCTATTGTCTAACGGTAAAAAGCACGTAGCTCAGATACAAGCAGTAACAGGAATATTATTTGAAGAGAATTATCTTACAGGTGTCGCTTCATTAAAGAACACTCTTCTAAGAAGACGTGATCCTATGTTTGATATGTTTATGAGTGCTGAAGATGCCTCTGCTTTTTTTCAGAGCTGCAAGAAAAAAATAGAACAGAAAAAAATAAGGGATGACGGGTCTAAAGTGTTGCCAGATTTTTGCGGTAAAGATGTCGCAGGGATGTTTATGTATTATTCTTTAGGGTCCAATGTAAACCCCCATCTAGCAATTTTTGCTAAGACCGGTGCGGGTAAGTCATCAGCACTTTTAAAAATACTTCAAAGCAGCATGATGGTTGACCCAGCAACGTATATCGCAAAAGGCATTGTAGAGAATGAAGTTAAAGTTAGATACATAGACATTGACCACTCGTCTGGAACTTTTATGGAGCGACTAAGAAAGAACCATAGAGACGACATGCAGATATACGGCTCAAAGATTTCCAAGATGAAGTTTTGTCTGTTGGACCTAGACCTCATCGAAGACTTTCCTAATGCCAAAGCTTCTCCTGAAGATATAAAAGGCGTGTGTGCTTTTGTAAATGTTATTCTAGAGACTACTGATGACAAGGGTGGTCTAAGCAACGCGGAAGAAGAAAGATTTAAAGACTCTATAGAAAAAGTTTTTGCAGAAGATAAGCACAGGGTCGATAAAACTATTTATGAGCTTGGCATGGAAGACGGGTATGAAGAGATGGTTGAGAAAATTATGGCTGACTATCCAAAAGAGACTAAACTTTCAGAACTTAAGGGAGAGTGGTCTTTTTTAAACAAACCAACACTCATTAATGTAATTGATTATGTGCACTCTCGTGCAAGCTCTAACTCTATCGATGAGGTACAAAAAAGAACTTATCAGAGTCTTGAAAGCAAGATTAGCGGTCTGAGTATTTTTAACTTCGCAAAGCATGCGAACCAGGACATTTCAGTTGACAAAGCAATTTATCATATAGACTTGGGCGAAGTTTCGAAGATGCAAAAAGATTTCATTGCAATTGGATGGATGCTTCTTAGGAAATGGTTTAAAATTGATCGCGACACTTATCTTGAAAGAATTTCCAAAGGACTACCAAGACAAAAGATTTTTTATATTATCGAGGAGTCACACAACTTTTTCACTGTTCCATCTTTTAAAGTTTTGTTTCAAGCTGCGGTAAAAGAGTGCAGAAAATTTGGTGTTCACTTTATTTTTGTCTCACATACCCCAGATGATATTCCATTAGATATATACAGTGCTTTATCGACGAAATTGTTTTTATTCACCAAGGGCGATGCAGATTTGGTAAAAAATTCTATCGAGAAGAAAGCGAGAATGACGGAAGGTTGTTTGGAAATCTACAACCAAGCCAAAAAAGAGAATCACTCTTTATTTATTATGCACGATGGAGGGCAAAGCTTATGCAAACTAGACATGACGAAAGACGACTTAGCAACTTTTGCACCAAAGGAATTACTACCTTATTAGCAGTATCTATATTGGGCGCTACTACTGTTTTTGGCGCAACTGCTGCGGAAGTTTTTTCAGGGGATGGAGCCATAGGGGATTTGTATTACCTCTCTCCAAGATTTACTACGATAGCCAAACCTACACTAAACTATATGGGCGGAGAAAACTATCAAAATCGCGCTGTGCTTGATAGTAAAACTAAACAAAGTTTTTCGGATATGCTCAACAGCATAAATAAGAATAATTTTGCAGGGGCAGGTAGTCTTAGTATTAAAGAGTATGTGGCCTCAACCGCTGGTGCTTCCTTTCAGGCACTACCATCCTTTGAGCAAATTGATTTCTCAGGGATGGCATCGACACAAGCCAAAGCAGTTTATTCAAGCTTGCAAACTAACTATAG
>JAQIBW010000108.1 GCA_027858865.1 Sulfurimonas sp.
TTTAAAAATATCAAAATATTATCAAGGATATAGGAAAACGAATAATAGATACCCATACTTTTATGAAAACAACACCTATATCCTTAATAGAATTTAATTTTGCTTAAAAATTGGTTAATGTAGTTTTACACATTGTTTTGTTAAACTATCGTAAAACCTATAAAACAGACACAAAGAAGCCCATGTTTAAAGCGATTTTCACGAACAGTTTTGGAATTTTATTTTCTAGAATTTTAGGATTTATTAGAGATTTACTAACAGCATCCGTTCTTGGTGCAAACATATACAGTGATATCTTTTTCATAGCTTTTAAACTACCAAATCTTTTTCGCCGTATCTTTGCAGAAGGTGCATTTACACAAGTCTACATTCCCGCATTTGCCAAGTCAAAACACAAGGGTGTATTCTCGGCAAATATCTTTGTAGTATTTCTCTCTATCATACTAATAATCACTCTACTCGTAAACATTTTACCTGCTCTTGCCACACAAGCCATAGCAGTCGGTTTTAATGAAAAAACTATAGCATTGGCATCTCCGTTTGTGGCCATAAATTTTTGGTATTTGCCTCTTATATTTGCAGTTACATTTCTTAGCACGATGCTCCAATACAAACACCACTTTGCAACATCAGCTTTCTCAACTGCTCTTTTAAATATATCACTGATTTTTGCTCTACTCTTATCCGGAGATAAAAGCCAAACAGAGATAGTTTACTACCTAAGCTTTGGTGTAGTTATCGGTGGAGTGATGCAACTAGCAGTTCATGTTATAGCTATATATAAAATGGGTCTCTCAAAACTTCTCATAGGTGGCTTCAAACACCTAAGAGTAAAGTCTAAAATCATCAAAAAAGACACAAAAGAGTTCACAAAACAGTTCTTTCCTTCGATGTGGGGAAATTCAACTGCTCAGGTTAGTGCATTTTTAGATACATTCTTAGCCTCTTTTTTAGTAACAGGTTCTATCTCATACCTATACTATGCTAACCGCATCTTTCAACTCCCCCTTGCTCTTTTTGCCATTGCCACTTCCATAGCTCTTTTTCCAAGAGTTGCTAGATACATAAAAAATAAAGACGAAGAACAAGCCCTACTCTTTTTACAACGTGCATTCTGGTTTTTAGCATTTCTTCTAACTGCAAGTGCTATTGGTGGACTTATACTATCACGTGAGATAACTTGGCTACTTTTTGAGAGAGGGGCTTTTAATGCAGAGGACACTCAAAACACTACTCTAGTTCTACAGATGTACATGATAGGCTTACTTCCGTTTGGACTTCAAAAATTATTTGTCCTATGGCTATACGCTAAAGAGATGCAGATGAAAGCCGCCAAGATAGCAACCTACTCTCTAGCTACGTACATCATCTTTGCACTATCACTCATATCCCCCATGGGAGTAAGTGGACTAGCTCTGGCATCTACGGTAGGTGGATTTGTGAGCTTTACTCTTACTATCAAAGTTTTTGGAGTAAAAAACTTCTTTGAGATGCTACGTTCTAAAAACACTGTTTATCTTGTAGTTGGAGCTGTTATATTTACTGCTTTGCTTTTGGTTTTTAAAGATTTTATTAGTTCTTATATTTTATAAATTAAAAGTCTAGTGGGCTCATAACTTTAGCCTTGTTCATTTCAGAAACCACATGAGTATATATCATAGTTGTTTCAACACTTTTATGTCCTAACAACTCTTGAATACTTCTTAGGTCTATCCCTGCTTGAAGCAGATGTGTTGCATAGATGTGATGTCTTCTAACTGTTTCACTTCGTGGATCTTTTGATACCTTTGTCATTGGAAATATGAATTGCCATTTTGTTTCGAGCTGTACTTTTGAATATTTTTTTTCAAGTGCATAAGGCATGTATACTGAACCATATCCATCATCTAAATCTTTTACTCTTATGCTTAGAGCTTCACTCATTCTAAGTCCGCATCCATACATAAGGTAGACTATCAATTGATAAATTCCTGTAAGGTTTGCTAGAACTTTTTGTACTTCATCTTTTGTTAAAACAACAGGTATGTGCTTTCTCTCTTGGGCTCTAAGTGCTTGGATCTTTTCATCTTTCAAATCTATACCTAAAACCTGAGTGTATAAAAAAAGTAGTGCAGAAAATGCTTGGTTCTGAGTTGCTGGTGAAACCTTTTTATGAACAGCAAGATGAGTTAAAAACTCTTCAATTTCTCTCTTACCCATCTCTATTGGATGCTTCTTGTTATGAAAAAATATATACTGCTTAACCCACCCAACATAACTTTGCTCTGTCTTTATACTGTAATGTTTAACTCTTATTTTCACCCCAAGAGTATTTCTTCCTATAGTCAGAGCATCACGAACTATATCAAGTACCCCAGGGTAGCCTCTCTTGCTATCGCAATTCACCTTCTAATTTCTTTTTTATCTGCATAACAAACTCCTTCACTAGAAAGGACATTATGTCCTTTTAAACACTATATGTATAATTAGTAGAACATATTGTCCTACTAATTGCTGATTTCTTGATAAATGGACATTGAAAATTTTTATAATTTTAACTATTTTTATGATAAATTTACTTTTTCATTGCAGTTTGTCATATTTTTAAAATTAATGAGACATTTTTTGTGTTACACTATTTCAGTTT
>JAQIBW010000252.1 GCA_027858865.1 Sulfurimonas sp.
CTATAGAGAGAGGGAAACGCCTGGTCCCATTCCGAACCCAGAAGCTAAGCCTCTCATCGCTGATAATACTTGCCCTTGCAGGGTTGGAAACGTAGGTCGCTGCCTAGTTGATCAATTTATTACTCTAATTTACACATAAAATCAACAAAGTTAATTTTATTTCGCTTACACCACTGTGGTGACTAAAGCTAGCTTCTATCGAAGCAGATATTCTTTATCTATTTCTTAACTATTTTCTATATTATCCATGTTTACTTTTAATCATCTATCTAAACTTTACTATTTATATTATTAACTCACTAATTAATTTATTATCCTTATCACCATCCCTATTATGTATTATTATGGTATTATTTCATATATTATTTTAGGATTATAGATGAAAAATTATATTAAAAATCAAATTAAAAAATCTTACGAAACTAAACAAGCTATTTATGAAAATGAAGAGTTATTAAATAAAATTTTAGAAGTTTCAAAATTATGTGTTGAACTCTATAGAGGCCCCAATAAGACTATTTTAGCAGGTAATGGCGGTAGTGCAGCAGACGCACAACATATAGCCGCTGAATTGGTAGGAAGATATGGGTTTGATAGACCTTCCATACCTTCATTAGCACTAACTACAGATACATCAAATTTAACTGCTATTGGAAATGATTATGGTTATGACAAAGTTTTTTCTCGTCAATTAGAAGGGATGGGACAAAAGGGTGATATTTTTATAGGCATCTCAACATCTGGTAATTCTGTTAATATTATTAATGCATTTAATAGTGCAAAAGAAAAAGGGATTACAACCGTTGCTCTAGTTGGTCGAGATGGTGGAGAAATGGCTAAATTGGCTGATTATGCTATAGTTGTTCCATCTGATTCTACACCAAGAATACAAGAATCACATATATTAATAGGACATATAATTTGTGATATTATTGAAAAAGAAATATTTGGTGATGGTGTAAGTTAATTGCAAATGAATAAAGCGCTCTTTCTAGATCGTGATGGTGTTATTAATATTGAAAAAGATTATCTTTACAAAATAGAAGATTTTGAATTTGTAGATGGTATATTTAATCTTTGTAAATACTATCAGAAATTAGGTTTTATAATTGTTGTTGTAACAAATCAATCTGGAATAGTTAGAGATTATTACACTGAAAAAGATTTTGATATATTAACTTCTTGGATGCTAAAAGAATTTTCTTCTAAGGGTGTAAATATAAAAAAAGTTTACTACTGTCCTCATCATCCCGAGATATCAGGGGAGTGTAGCTGTAGAAAACCCAACCCCGGTATGTTACTTCAAGCGAGCAAAGAACTAAATATTGATTTGAGCAATTCCGTAATTATTGGTGATAAAGAGAGAGATATTTTAGCTGGTATTAATGCCGGTCTTACTACAACTTTTTTATATGATGAAACTAATAGTATCAAAGTGTCTAAAGCAAGTAAAATTGTTTCAAAGTTAGAGGATATTTATTGTGTTAATACTTAATTGTGGTGGTACATTTAACAAAAGGTATAATCCGTTAAATGGTGAATTAGAAATACCATATGATAATAAAGCTGTAGAGGCAATACTTCAAAGTGCTAATTTTGACTACGACATTGCTGGTGTTATATATAAAGATAGCCTAGAGATGGATATGAACGATAGAAAAATGCTTGCAAGTATTATAATGGAATCTAAGGATGATACTTTTATTATAATTCACGGTACAGATACTATGGGGATAACTGCTGAATTTTTATCAGAAATATTTGATGATAGAAAAATAATATTAACAGGGTCTATGTACCCTTTTGAGATAGATAATATTGAGCCGAGTTTAAATCTAGGAATAGCCATTGGTTTTGCTAAAGCGAGGCCAGAAAATGGTGTATACATTAGTATGAATGGTTTTGTTGAACCCTGTCATAATATAGTAAAAAACAGAGCATTAGGAAAGTTTGAACTTGTCAAATAGCGTAGTATGTAGTCATTGTCATTTAAAGTTTGATGAGTCTGTGATGATTAAAGACGGAAGTCATTATTTTTGTTGTAATGGCTGTAAAGGAGTTTTTAATCTACTTAATGAGCAAGGACTAGATAGCTTTTATGATAAAACATCAAACACAAAATTAACTCCTCCAACAAAAAAATATGACGACTCATCAACTTTTGATACAGAGTCTTTTAGAGATGCTTTTGTAAGCGTAAATAGTGATGGGTTTAATGAAGTATCACTAATTATTGAAGGTATTCATTGTTCAGCATGTGTATGGTTAAATGAAAAGGCGCTTCAAAGAATGGATGGAATAATAGAGGCAAATATAAATTTTACAAATAATAAGGCCTCGATAGTATGGGCTGGAAATATTGTAAAACTATCTTCAATAATAGATATGATTCGCTCTATTGGTTACAATGCATTTGCTTATGATGCCTCCATTCAGGAAACTCATGCGAATAAAGAGAGAAAAGCATATTACCTAAAAATGGCAGTTGCAATTTTTGCATCTATGAATATAATGTGGATAGCTGTAGCTCAGTATGCTGGATATTTTAGTGGTATTACACAAGATGTAAAAACTATTCTTAATATTGCTGAAGGAGTTCTCGCTACTCCAGTTCTTTTTTATAGTGGTTGGATCTTTTTTAGAGGTGCATATTACGGCTTGAAGACAAAAGTTGTAAATATGGATATTCTTGTAGCAACTGGAGCTTTGCTTACATATTTATATTCTATTTATATTACCGTAAACGAACATGGAGAAGCTTATTTTGATTCAGTGAGTATGATTATTACTTTTGTACTAATTGGTAAGTTTTTAGAAGTACTAAGTAAAAAAAATGCTGCTGATACTTTAGACGTTATCGGTAAGCATATTTCAAGTGAAGTGAATCTTGTTATAGATGGTGCTATTGTCGCTTGTAAGCTTGATAATGTAAAAGTTGGAGACATGGTAGTTGTTGCTTCTGGAGAAAAAGTTCTATTAGATGGTGAAATTGTTAAAGGGGATGGTTCATTTGATGAGTCAAATTTGACTGGAGAGAGCGAACCAATATATAAGAGTATAGGTGATTCAATAATTAGTGGGACAACTAGTATAGATGCTGATGTGCATTTTATTGCTTCTAAAGATTTTAAGCACTCTACACTATCTAATCTTGTAACACTTTTAGAATCTGCTATAAATAAAAAGCCTAAAATACAGCAAATGGCCAACAAACTATCAGAATATTTTTCATCTGCTATTTTAGCTCTATCCTTCTTGACATTTATTGTTTGGTTGATTTTGGGTAATAATTTTGAGATGTCTTTTATGATCGGTATTTCAGTTCTTGTTATAGCATGTCCTTGTGCTTTAGCTTTAGCAACACCAGTAGCAACATTAGTTGGACTTAGTCTTGGTGCTACAAAAGGGATACTTTTTAAAGAAGCGGCTCAACTAGAAACCATGGCTAAAGTTGATACACTGGTTTTAGATAAAACAGGGACTATAACTATAGGAAAGCCAGAAGTTGTAAAGGTTCATATTTATGGTGCGTTTGATAAAGTGTTACTTCATTCACTAACCAAACTCTCTAAGCATCCAGTGGCATCTGGCATATGTAAGTATTTAAAAGAAGAAGATGCAAATATACAAGAGATTATATTTGATGAGTTCTCTCAAATACCAGCATCTGGGATGAAAGCAAAATATGATACGATAGAAGTTTTAGGTGGTAATTTAAAACTTTTAGAACAAAATAATATATCAATTGATTTTAGTACAGACAACACTGTTTTTTATTATGTGGTTAATAAAAAGATAGTTGCTATTTATGAGCTTAGTGATAAGATAAAAGATGGAGCTTTAAAACTTGTAGAAGATCTGAAAAGTAGAAACATTAAAACTGTTATGCTTACAGGTGATAATGAGCATATTGCAAAGAAAGTTGCACAGCAAGTTGGCATTACAGAGTTTTTTTATGAACAAACACCAAAAAATAAATCTGAGTACATAGATGAGCTCCATAAGCAAAAAAGAACAGTAGTAATGGTTGGAGATGGAGTGAACGATATATTGGCTTTATCGTCTGCTGATATAGGCATAGTAATGGGTAGTGGTAGTGATATTGCAGTAGAGATAGGAGATGTCGTTTTACTAAATGATTCACTAAAATCGCTTCAAGATGCATTTAAAATAAGCCGTACTACTTATGGACTAATAAAACAAAACCTTTTTATATCTCTTGCGTATAATGTAATCACCATTCCATTGGCTATGGCAGGTTTTGTAATTCCACTTGTAGCAGCAATATCAATGTCGGTAAGCTCACTTTTAGTCGTTGGTAACTCAATGAGAATAAGATATAAGTGGAAACAAAATTAAAGTATGGAGTGTTAAATGGATAATTGGGTAATTGCAATGATGCTTGGAGTTTCCATATTTTTGGGTGCAATTGCACTTTTTGCTTTTCTTTGGGCTATAAAAAATGGTCAGTTTGACGATGAAGAGAAGTTTTTAAATGCTGCAAAATTTGATGGTGAAGAAGAGTTAAATGATGCGCTTAATCAAGAACAGAAAAAAGAGGCGTTAAAGAAAAACTATAGACCAGAATAAAAAAGATAGTTTAAAAAGTAATGCAGAAGAGCAAACTACCCCGAGGGGCAATTTAGATAAATTATTTACCTATAGTTTGTGCGAAAGCGTCTAAATCAGCGTCAGAGTATTTTCCAACTTGACCTTTCATGACAGCTTTCATTGGACCACCAAATGTACCAGCTTTGTAGCCTTTAAGTGCAATCGCAATCTCAGAGTGAGATAAGCCGGACACAATTTTTGACTTACCAAGTGCATGCTTTTCAAAGTTTTGGCCATGACAAGCAGCACAAGCAGCCGAATTTACAGCTGCCATAGACGCTGTAGCAAGTATTAATGTAACTATTGATGTTGTAATAACTTTATTCATTGATTTTCCTAAAATTAATTTAATATGGATTATAGTTATTTAGGTCTGAGGTGTATATTAATAAAAATGTCAAATAATTTTATTAATAAATTTTATAGTAAGAAAAGAGAATTAGTTAAATAAATA
>JAQIBW010000258.1 GCA_027858865.1 Sulfurimonas sp.
CAACAAATATCCTCTAATAATATTTAGAGACAATAATAATCAAATTTACTAACATAAAGAATATAATGAACTTACAAGATTTAAGAAAAGAAAGACAAAAGTGGATGACTTGGAAAAATATCAAGCCTCTTCGCGATGCATTAGAATCTCTAGAAGATGGCTTGTTTAAAGTCGAACTTGGTGACGTGGTTAAGATTAGTGGTGAGACTAAACAAAACATAGAAGATGTTGCAAGAACTATGATGCCATGGAGAAAAGGTCCTTTTGAGATTTTAGACACTTACATAGATGCTGAATGGAAGAGTAATATAAAATACAACCTTCTAAGAAAGCATTTTAATTTAAAAGATAAGAGAGTTGCCGATATAGGGTGTAACAATGGTTATTACCTGTTTCGTATGCAAGAAGATGCGCCAAAATCTTTAGTGGGTTTTGATCCATCGCCTCTGTACAAAACACAGTTTGACTTTATAAATCATTTTGTAAAAAGTGATATTGTTTATGAGCTTTTGGGTGTTGAGCATCTGGAGTTTTATGAAGAGAAGTTTGATACTATCTTTTGTTTAGGGGTTTTATATCACAGAAGTGACCCTGTTGCAATGTTAAAGTCTCTTTTTCGCGGACTTGACAGCCAAGGCGAAGTGATACTAGATACTTTTTATATAGATGGTGAAGATGAGATGGCTCTATGCCCAAAATCATCTTACTCGAAAATACCAAATATCTATTTTGTACCGACAATATCGGCTCTTAAAAACTGGTGCTTAAGAGCCGGATTTAGTAGTTTTGAGGTTTTAGAGACTTCCACTACAGACGCAGATGAGCAGAGAAAGACTCCATGGATAGAGGGACAGTCACTGGAAGACTTTTTAGATTCAGAGGACAGCACAAAAACTGTAGAAGGTTACCCAGCTCCAAAGAGAGTTTATGTAAAACTAATAAAATCGCGCTAGTGAGATGAGCCTACCGCTTAGGTAAACAAAGCGTTAGCGTTACAAAATAGATGAAGGGTTTCCTTCATTTTATGTAATAAAATTAAGGGATAAAAAGTGAGTACAGAGAAAGAAATACATGATGAAGAATTAGAACTTGACGACTATAGAGAGAGTGAAGAAAACGCCGTAATTTTATCAACTCATGAGAATATTAATCGTGATTTAAATGGTGAGCTTTTAAAGTTAGAAAAAGGTTATGTTGAGTTAAGACTTACAACGACCTCTGATATGGTTGTTGATGATCAGGGTCTTATTCATAGTGGATTTGTTTTTTCTGCTGCAGACTTTGCTGCAATGGCCGCTGTAAACGAAAGAAATGTAGTTCTAGTTGGAAGTGATTGTCAATTTCTATCTCCAGTAAAGTTTGGTGATGAAGTTAACTTTGTTGCTAGAGTAAGACATACAGAGGGTAGAAAAAGAAACATTTACGTAGAAGCTCATGTTTTGGATATTAAAGTTTTTGAAGGTGAGTTTAAAACGGTTATAACAGATAGGCACGTATTAAAGTTAAAACTTCTCGAAGATGGAGATAAAGCACTAAAAAGAGCGGACTAAGTCCTCTCTTTTATTTTTTTGCAGTTAGTAAAAATACTCCAAAATCTTTGTGTGGTTTGTTTATAGTATTTATATTTTCAAAAGCTACATTATTAAATCCTGCATCTGAAGCAATTTTGCATAGCTCATTTTTTTCAAATCCAAAGTGGAAAACACCACTGTTATCTGAATGGAATGTTCCATCTTCATGCTCTAAATCTGCAATTGCGATAAATCCACCTTCATTGATATCTCTATATATTGTTTCAAAAAAAGCTTTTAAATCTTGGACATGATGAAGTGTCATAGAACTAACTAAACCATCAAAAGATCTATCTAGTGGCTTAGTTATAATATCTTGACAATAAGTCTCGATACTGAGCTCAGGAGTGTTTTTAGCTTTTAGCTTTTCAAGCATACTAAGCGATGTATCAACTCCATAAACCTTCTTAACTCTATGTGCAATATCAAACCCTAAAAGACCAGTACCTACACCAAAGTCTAAAATCTCCATATTACTTGAAAGTTCTACTCTTTTGTTTATTGCATCTGAGATTATTTTTGCACCTTGGACTTGGACATCGCCCATATCCCAATCTTTTGATTTTTCTTTAAAGTGATCTTTCATTATAGAGTTCCTATCCAGTAGTCTGCATGTTGCTGCTCTTGTTTTATGGTCGTAGTCCCACCATGTCCAGGGTAGAGTGTTTTATCAAAATTTAGTTTTTTAAATCTTTCTAGGGAGTCTTTCATATCTTGTGGTGATGAGTATGGAAAATCTGTTCGCCCAATTGAACGCTCAAAAATAAAATCTCCGCTAAATATTGCATCTTCTATCTCTATCATAGAACAACCCGGACAGTGACCTGGGAAATGACGAAATTTTACTTTTACTCCATCAAAATTGAACTCTTGTTCCGGTTCTACTTCAACATCTGGAACCGATGGTGGCAGGTCTGGTACCCAGCTACTCTCACTCAGCAACATAACATCACCTTTTGGAGTATAAAGTGGAATGTTCAGTTTTTTTTGAAGCTCTGCATTTGACCAAACATGATCAAAGTGTCCATGTGTATTTAAAATTGCTACAGGATTTGTAACATTTTGTTCTACCCAAGAAGTTGCATCTACCCCTGGATCTATAATGAAGTCTTTGCCATCTACAGTTGCGATGTAACAGTTTGTCTGGTAAATACCCATTGCTTGAACTTTTATCTGCATTGTGTTCTCTTTTTTAATAGATTGTAACAAAATTATATAAATATTAGAACAAAATAATTTTAAAAATCATTTGTTACAAAACTTTGATATAATCTTATTTGTTAAAGATTTTTAAAGGTTTGCGAAAAATATGAGTAAATACGCACAAATTTCAGACTATCTAGAACGGTTTTTGGATAATGAAGTTCGAAAAACTGGAATTAATGGGGTTGTGATTGGTTTGAGCGGTGGATTAGATTCTGCGGTTGTTGCTGTTTTGGCTCATAAAGCTTTTAAGGATGATTTGTTATGTGTGAAAATGCCTTCACAATACTCTTCACAGAGTTCACTCGATGATGCAGATGCACTTTGTAGAGATTTTTCTATGAATGCAATTACTGCTTCTATTGAGCCAATGTTACGTGCATATGAGGAGCTTAATCCAAATATGGACAATCTAAGAAAAGGCAACTTTTCTTCTCGTATGAGAATGTCAACTTTGTTTGATATCTCTGCAAGAGAAAATGCTTTGGTTTTAGGGACTAGTAACAAGAGTGAGTTAATGTTGGGTTATGGAACTCTTTATGGAGACCTATCAAGTGCAGTGAACCCAATAGGTGACTTGTATAAAAGTGAAGTATATGAGTTAGCTAGATACCTTGGTGTAACAAAAAATATTATAGATAAAGCTCCGTCTGCAGATTTATGGGATGGACAGAGTGATGAAGATGATTTAGGTTATACATATACAAAGCTAGATGCTGCTTTGAAACTCTATGTAGAAGATAGACTTAGTAAAGAAGAAATAGTTGAAAAGGGGATAGATTCTCAGATGCTAGATATGATTATTGGAAGAATTTTTCGCAACCATTTTAAGCGAAAGATGCCAGTTATTGCAAAGCTTACATCTAGAACTATAAACCATGATTTTAACTATCCAAGAGATATAACTTTATAGACCTAGTAAGATATAAAATTAAGGAATAAAATATGAAAATACCGTTTTGTAAATATGAAAGTGGACGAGAAAAACATAGTAATGTCGCAGATGTTTTAGATGCAGAAGACCTTAATCAGGTGGCTCAGTTAGAAGATGAATTTGCTTCATATATTGGAGTTAAATATGCCTTAGCTACTTCTCACGGTACTTCAGCACTTCATCTTGCGATGATAGCACTTGACCTTAAACGTGGTGATAAAGTTATATGTTCAGTAAATGCTTACCCTAATGTGCCAGAAGTTGTTCGTCACTTTGATGCAGAACCTATTTTCATAGATATTGAGCCAAATACTTATAATATTAACCTAGACCTTTTAGAAGCTTACCTAGAAGATAACCAATCAAAAAAGCTAAAAGCTGTTATCGTTACTCACTTGGCTGGAATTACAGTTGATTTAGAAAGACTATATTCAATTGCTAAAATTTATAATGTTAAGATTGTCGAAGACGCAAGTGAAGCATTGGGCGCAACATATAACAATCAAAAGATAGGTTCAACAGGTGGAGATATCACTTGTTTTAACTTCTCTCCTCATTTAAAGAAAAATGTATGTAACGGAGGTATGCTTGTTACGGATAATGCTGAGATTATGGAACGTGCAAAACTTCTATGTAACCATGCTATAGAACGTGATGAAGACTCATTAGAGTATATCTATGATGTAGTAGATATCGGTAATGATTATTCTTTAAGTGAGTTAGATGCTGCTTATATAAGAGCACAGATTTTAAAGCAAGATAAAAATATCAAAAGACATCAAGAGATAGCAAAAATGTACAGTGATGCTTTAGATGGAACTAAGCATATAACTATTCCGGATATGAGCAATAATGAGCATCCATTCTCTTTGTATATTATAAAAGTTGATAAAAATCGTGATTCTTTTGCGCTTGAACTTAAAAAAGTTGGTGTTGAATGTGGATTACACTATATTCCACTACATCTTTTATCTTACTACAAATCAAAATACTCATTGAAAATCAATAATTACCCTAAAGCACTACAATGCTATCAGCAAGTTCTATCTCTTCCAATATACCCTGGTATGGATGATAAAGAAGTAAAATTTGTTTGTGAGAAAGTTAAACAAATAGCTAAAACAAGAGTTTAATAAGATTGAATAAGAGTTTAGTATTTTGGGTTGAGGATTATTTCTATAACCCAAACTTTTTTCAAAAGCTTCTCTCTTTTTTACTTCTTCCCATCAGTTGGATATATTGTCTTGGTATGTTCAGCCGCTTTAAAAGTAAAACCCCCCATGATTTTGACATAGACATAGTAAGTGTCGGAAATTTAAGTGTAGGTGGAAGTGGTAAGACACCTCTGGTAACTACTCTTGCATCTAGATACGAGGATTCTGCTGTAGTCCTTCGTGGTTATGGACGTAAGAGCGCGGGACTATATGTTGTAAAAGACAGAAATAATATTTTGTGTGATGTAAACATAAGTGGTGATGAAGCTATGATTTATGCTCATAAACTTTCAAATGCCATCGTAATAGTAAGTGAAGATAGACCTGCAGGGATACTAAAAGCTAAAGAGATGGGTGCTAAAATAATCTTTTTAGATGATGCATACTCCAAACACGATATTAAAAAACTAGACCTTCTTATAGATGTAAAAACTAAAAATAATAGATGCTTACCCTCAGGTTCATTTAGAGAGAGACTATGGGCTAACAAAGAAGCAATAATTCTTGAAGAAACAAAAGATTTCAAAAGAGTGGTGGAACTTAAAAATAAAAGTGCTAAAATGTCACTAGTAACAGCCATAGCAAGGCCATCTAGACTGGATGAGTTTTTACCAGAAGTTGTAAGCAAAAACTATTTTGAAGATCACCACTCATTTACCAAAGAAGAGTTAGAAGATATTTTAAAAAAAGATAGTTCAGATTCACTTTTACTTACATACAAAGATTTTGTAAAAGTTGAAGCTTATAACTTGCCGATATCTTTACTAGATTTAGATGTGCAGGTTGATGAAAAAGTATTTAGTACAATTGATAATTATAGGGAAAAATATTGAAAAAGAAGATTGAAACAGTAAAAACGCTGCTTGATGCATTACCGTTTATAAAAGAGTTTAGAAATGAGATTGTTGTTATTAAGTATGGCGGTTCAGCTCAGACTTCTGCTCAGTTAAAAGAGAAGTTTGCAGAAGATATTTTACTTATGTATCTTGTTGGCATCAAGCCTGTTATCGTTCATGGTGGTGGCTCAAAAATTACAGAGATGCTAGATGCTCTAAAGATTGAGAGTAAGTTCATAGATGGACAGAGAGTTACTACGAAAGAAGTTATGCGTATCGCTGAGATGATTCTTAGTGGAGAGATAAATAAAGAGATAGTTTCACTTCTTAACTCTCATGGTGCAAAAGCCATAGGCATAAGTGGTAAAGACGCTCACTTCATAACAGCTAAAGCAAAAGATTTTGCAAAGTGGGGTCTGACTGGTAATATAGATGCAGTAAAACCAGATGTAGTTGCTAAACTGATTGCAGATAAGTTTGTACCTGTAATTGCTCCAATAGCCGCGGGCGAAGAGATGGGTCATCCGGGATTTAACATTAATGCAGACCTCTGTGCCTCTTATGTTGCAAAAGCTATAGGTGCAAATAAAATTATCTTCTTAACGGACACTCCTGGTGTTCTTAACAAGGAAAAAGAGCTTATGGCTACTCTAACAAGAACTGAAGTTGACGCTTTAAAAGCTGATGGAACTATTCATGGCGGAATGGTACCAAAAGTAGACGCATGTTTAGAAGCTATTGAGGGCGGTGTAAAAAAAGCCCACATTATTGATGGTAGGTTAGAACACTCTATGTTATTGGAACTTTTTACATCAGAGGGTGTTGGTACACAAATAGTCTCTTGAACTATCTCAAGCAATAGTTAATAAATGAAGTGTATAATCACAAATATATAAAAAAACGAAGGAATAAATAAATGTCAAAATATAGTGCACTATTTGAAGATGAAGATGATATATTTTTAGGTTCACCAGTTAGTAAATTGATGGACATAATTTTTAATGCAAATAACGATGTTGTTAGATTTGATTTAGAGAATTTCATTAAAAGAAGAGCTGCTATGGAGCTTTTAATGGAAGAGAAATTTGGTGAAAATTATTCTAAAGAACTTGATATCTTTACGGTAGAGAATGCTGAAGCAGTTGAGATTAAGACTAAGAGTTTAAGTATCGAATTGACGGGTGAAATAGTTTCAAAAAGTGAATAAATAAAATGAAGCTTTTTTTACAAGTTTTTATCATTTTAGCACTTAGTTGTAGTGTAGTTTTAGGAGATGAATACAGAGATGTAACAACAATCTCTCTAAAAAAAGATGAACAAAAGAAAATTCTTGTAAAATATGGCGACATTACAAAACTTTTTAAATTTAACTGGACATTGTATAAGAATGAGGGATTAATTATTCATCGCTCATATGATAGAATAGTTGCGCAAAATATCTTATACTTAAGACGTAAAAATCAAAGTTTTAGGCTAGAACTTAGACCTAGAGGGGCTGGTCATTATAATGCAGCTTACATGCTAGTTAAATTTAAAGAGTTTAAATATGAAACAAGAGAAGCGGTCTTTGAGCTGTTCTTGTTTGATAAAAATAAACAAGTCATTTTAAAACATTTGAAGAATAGTTAGAGAGGTCTGGATGCAAAGAGTTGAGCGTGAAATAGCAAGATTAATAAAAGAAGTTGATTATGATGAGGTAACTCGTCTTTTTAATATGCTCAGCGGTGGCAAAAGACTTAGAGCAAAACTTATTTTAAAAATTGCTCCTGAACATGAAAGGGCTCCACTTCTAGCTGCTATAGTTGAGTTAATACATGGAGCGAGTCTGCTTCATGATGACGTAATTGATGAGTCTGTAACAAGACGAGGTGTAGCATCTGTTAATGCAACTGACGGTAGTAAAACGGCTGTGATGTTGGGCGATATTCTTTATTCAAAAGCTTTTACAGAGCTTGTTGAGTTTGACAGAGATATTGCAAAAGTTATAGCAGCTTCTGTAACTGCACTCTCTAAAGGTGAGATGCAAGATGTTAAAATGGCGAACGAGTTTAATGAAGATGAAGCTAAATATCTTGATATGCTTTACCTTAAAACTGCTACTCTTATCGAAGCAGCGGCTTATGCAGCAGCACTACTTGCAGGTAAAGATGCAAAGATGTATGGCGTTTATGGAAGAAACCTAGGATTATCATTTCAAATTATTGATGATATTTTAGATATTACAGCTGACTCTAAGACACTTGGAAAACCTGCAATGAATGACTTTGTAGAGGGCAAGTGTACTCTTCCTTATATTTATCTCTATAAAGTATTAAATGATGAAGACAAAGCAAGACTAAAAAATTCGCATGCAAAAGACATAGACGAAGATGAAGTTCTTTGGATCAAGCAAAAAATGCAAGAACATAAGAGTATTGAAAACTCATTTGAACTAGCTAAAAAACTATCTCACGAAGCAATGTTGGCTGTTAAAGATGATAAAGAACTCATTGAAATATTACAAACTATGATTAAAAGAAGTTATTAATGCACTATCTAAATATAAGTTTTTCACACAAAAATTCAACTCTAGAAATAAGAGAAAAGTTGTCATATCCTGATGATGAACATCTTAATGGATGTCTAATAAAACTAAATGAAAGTGAAGCTATAAACGAGACTATACTTATCTCTACATGCAACAGAATGGAAATTTTTTGTAGCTGTAATGATATAGTCGATGCAACTCAGCACATATTTGAGATGCTTACTGTTCGTGCAGGAATTAGCATTGAAGAGCTGGAAGGTCGTGCTGATATATTTGATGACAGTAGTGCTATTCATCATCTTTTTACAGTTGCATCTTCACTTGACTCTATGGTTATAGGTGAGACTCAGATTGCAGGACAACTTAAAGATGCATTTAGATTTTCATATAACAACGGTCACAGTGGTCAAAAACTAGCACGTGCCATGCACAATGCTTTTAAGTGTGCTGCTAAAGTTAGAAATGCTACAGATATCTCTTCTAAACCTGTTTCAATCGCAAGTGTTGCAGTATCAAAATTAAAATCTGTTTTAGAGAGTGTAGAGGGTAGAAAAACCTTAATTATCGGAACCGGTGAAATGTCTGAGATTACAGCTAAACACATGGTTTCAAACGGTGCTGATGTTTATATTATGAACAGAACAAAAGAAAAAGCATTTACTCTAGCCGAGGAATGTGGAGCAAAAGTTTTAGACTTTGATCAACTACCTCATATTATTAATGAGTTTGAGATTTTATTTACTGCTACTTCATCTCCTGTTCCTATTATTACAGATGATATTATCAAATCATGTGATTTTGACAGATACTGGTTTGATTTAGCTATTCCAAGAGATATAATCTATCATAAAGGTGAGCGTATAAATCTTTACCAAATAGATGACTTAAAGACTATAGTTGATGAAAACAGGGGTCTTAGAGAAGATGAAGCAAGAAAAGCTCATACAATCATTGGTAGAAGTACTGTAGCGTTCTTTGAGTGGTTAGATACTCTAAACATAGAACCGATGATAAAAGATATTTATGAAAAAGCTTTTGAAGCTGCAAAAATAGAGAGTGATAGAGTCATCAAAAACGGATATATTCCAAAAGAATATGAAGCAGAAGTCCATAAAATGGGTGAGCAGGTTATGAAACGTTTTTTACATGATATGACTACAAAGATGAGAAGTGTATCTGAAGAATCAAAGTCAGATATGATAACTGGAGCTTTACAATTTTTAATTAAAAATGATAATAAAAATGTTGAGATGCCAGACAAATACAAATGTGAGCATAATTTAAGTATTATTCAACAAGGAAGCAAATGAGAAGAAGCCGAGCGTTTTTACCAACAACAAAAGAAGTACCATCAGATGCAACATTACCATCTCATCAGTTTTTAGTAAGAGGTGGTTTTATAAACCAACAAGGTGTTGGTCTTTATAACTTTTTGCCATTAGGAAAAATTGTACTAGAAAAAATTAGAACTATTGTAAAAGAAGAGTTGGATAATGCTGGTTGTAATGAAGTGCAACTTAGCTTTGTTACACCTATTAGTTTATGGGATAAAAGCGGTCGTTCTGAGACTATGGGAAAAGAGATGCTTCGCATCCAAGATAGACATCAAAACTCGTTTGTACTGAGTCCTACTAATGAAGAAGCTATGGTTGAGTTAGTAAAAAACAGAGTAACTTCTTACAAAGATTTACCAGTTAACCTATATCAAATCAATACAAAATTTCGTGATGAAGCAAGACCTAGATATGGTCTTTTACGTGGTCGTGAGTTTTTAATGAAAGATGGTTACTCTTTTCATGCATCAACAGAAGATATGGTTAGAGAGTTTGATATGATGGAAGAGACTTATAAAAAGATTTTTACTAGACTTGGGTTAGATTTTAGAGTAGTCCAAGCAGATAGTGGAGCAATTGGTGGAGATGGAAGTAAAGAGTTCCATGTTTTAGCAAATAGTGGTGAAGATACTCTTGTTGTATGTGAATCATGTGATTATGGTGCAAATATTGAAACTATTTTTGATGAAGAGCAAGTTGACGCTTACAATGAGAAATCTTATGAAGAGTTGTTAGAACTAAATATTGATCGTAAATGTTCTTGTGGAGCTACGCTTATCTTTAAAAAAGGTATTGAAGTTGGACATATTTTTCAACTTGGAACTAGATATTCGGCCGCTTTAGAGGCAAATTTTAGTGATGAAAATGGTAAACCAAAACCGTTTGAGATGGCAACATTCGGTATAGGTGTAAGTAGACTTGTTGCATCTGTAATCGAGCAAAACCATGATGAAAACGGTTGTATCTGGACAAAAGAAACAGCTCCATATACGGTAAACATTATGGTGTCAAACATTAAAGATGAAGCACAAATGACACTTGGCGAAGAGTTGTATTTAAAACTTTTAGGTGAAGACGTTGAAGTTATGTTTGATGATAGAAAAGAAAGATTTGGCTTTAAGATGAAAGATGCAGAACTTATTGGTTTTCCATACACTGTTATAATTGGAAAAGAACTGGTTAACGGCCTTGTTCAGGTATATGATAGAAAAACAAAAGAGAAAATATCAGTAAATACAGGCGATATATATTCAAAAATAATGGAGTTAATATAGTATGATTTACTTTGTAATATACCTTTTTTTAGAAGTTCTTATCTCTGTTAATATATCATCATCTATTGGTGGTTTAGCAACATTTTTCGAGATAGTTTTAACTGCTTTTATAGGTATATCAATTCTTGTAAACTTTAGAACAACTCTGCTTAATAACATTACAGCAGTATCTTACCATGCTATTGATTTAACAGAGTTTCAAAGACTGAATCTCTTTACAATTATTGGTGCAATTTTACTTATAATCCCAGGTTTTTTAACTGATATAATCGGTGCATTGATGCAGTTTAGTGTTTTTACGAGTATGCTCGTTAACCGTTATAATATAAAATCAGGTAATTATAAACCAAGTCACAATCAAGAAAATATAAATAACATAGAAAAAAATATACAAAAGGATTCAGATGTCATTGATGTTGAAATTATTAGCGACAGCCCTACTACTAAGTAGTTTTTTACAGGCTTCTACTTCAAATAAAGATGTAGAAAGGTTTTTAAAAAAATCATTTGAGGGCAACCCAAATATTATTAAACTAAGTGTTAAAGTTGAACAAACGATTGCTTTAGAAACAGTAAAAGGTTGGAGTGCATATATAGTTGGTGTAGATGCTACTGTAAAGGCTAAACAAGGAACTCGTGACGTCAAGCAAAAGATGATCTGGTTCTCAAACGGAGATACTATCTCTCCTGACCTTATAGATATAAAAACAGGTACTTCTTTAAAAGAGTCTGTTTCACCATCATTTGAGTTAAAATATTACAAAAAAGAGAACCTTATTTATGGAAATGCAGATGCGAAATATAGAGTAGCTATTTTTTCAGATCCACTTTGTCCATTTTGTAGAAACTTTGTTCCAAAAGCAATAAATTACATGAAAAAAGATCCAAAGAAATTTGCAATCTATTACTATCACTTTCCACTACCTTCACTTCATCCTGCAGCAGTAGAATTAGTTAAAGCAGCGGTTGCAGCTGAACTACAAGGTGAAAAAGATGTTGTACTTAAACTTTATACTGTAGAAGTAGATCCTAGAGAGAAAGATGTCAATAAAATCTTAGTAGCATTTAACAAAACAATGAATACTAATATAACACCTGCTGATTTAAAATCAAATGCAGTTATGCAACATATTAATAGTGATTTAGATATAGCAAATAATCTAATGGTTAATGGAACTCCTACTATGTTTTTTGATGATAAATTAGATAAAACAAAAAGAAAATTTGAAAAGGCCAAATAGATATATGGAAAAATTAGTAATAGCAACAAGAG
>JAQIBW010000241.1 GCA_027858865.1 Sulfurimonas sp.
CATTTATTATTTTAGGCGTATTGATTATCTCGTATTACGTTTTTAAAAGCATCCAAAACGACCATACAAGACTCGAGATTACTACTAAGAAATTAAAAAGAGCAAATAAAAAACTTGAAAATGTTTCATATACAGATGTACTAACATCTCTGCACAATAGAAGATATTTTAACTTCATATATGACAGAGAAATAAAACGTGCAAAAAGAACTAAATCATATATCACATTTATGATGTTAGATATAGATTTTTTCAAGCAGTATAACGACACTTATGGGCATATAGAAGGTGACTTTGCCCTAAAGAGTATCGCCAAAGTTTTAAAAGACTCTCTAAAGAGACCTAGTGATTATGTATTTAGACTAGGTGGAGAAGAGTTTGGGGTTATAGTTATAGATACTGATGAGTCAAACAGTGCAAGACTTGCGCGTGAGATTTGTGACTCCGTAAGGTCAAGAGAGATAAAACATGAGTCTAGTAAGGCAAATGAGTTTCTTACTATTTCTATTGGTGTGGTATGTTGTGTAGCTGATGAAGCTCTTGATGAAGAGATATTAATAAGTCGTGCTGATGAGATGCTATATAAAGCTAAAGAGAGTGGTAGAAATGGTTATATTATTACTACAAATGTAAGTGATGCAAAAGCGCAGAGTACAGAAAAGGTAGGTGATTAGTGACCGTGCTTAAACCTAAATCCTTCGTCTACTAAAAGTTCTCTGAGTTTATTTTTTAGTTCACCTTGAAATTCCATCCATCCATCTTTAAAAGCTCCGCCACAGCCAAGTTTCTTTTTTAGTAGCTTTAGCGTTGCAGTAGAATCTTCTTTTGGCATTTGAAACTCCCCGATTAAAGTTACAGTTTTTCCGCGTCTTTTTTCTTTTTTGAAGATCAAAAAGTGTTTAGAAGGCTCTAGTATTTCATTTGATACTTTAGATTTACGGGGAGTTTGAACCTTTGCCCAACTATCGTCAATATCTGCGCCAATAAAAATATCTAGTTTCTTACCTCTGCTCATAATTGTTAGATAACTTTTTGAGCCAACACACTCATCTTATCGTATGAACTGTTTCCAATATTTTTACTAACTTCTTCTTTGGTAGAGTCATTTTTGCTGTATAGTGCGATAACTACTTCATCGCCATTTTTTAAAAATGTATTTTCACCGTACTCAGTGTATCTAGTAGCCCCTATACTTATGATGGCTTCTTTAGGGTTAGAACATGCCGAAATGTATTCACTTAATGGTTCTAATGGTCCAAAGTTTTCTTGCACATTTATCTGATTAGTCATCCAGTCAAGAAGTTTGTCATAGAAGTAACTGTAACCAGTAAGTTCTACATCTTCTCCATAAGCATGAAGTTTACCCTCCCGACGAAGGAAACTACAGATAGAGTAAGAATCCATAACTCCACCTTCTTCAAACCTATCTATTTTTATAAGTGTGTTACTGAGTCCTTTTGAGTCTTCTCCCCAGTTCTTTTTATCGCTGATTTTACTAGCCCCGGCAACTCTTATAGAACAGTCATTGTATGCACCAAAGTAAGTTGGAATGATTTTAGTTAATCTTCCGGCTGTATATTCTAAATCACAAATAAGTCCAACTTCAGGTTCCGCTTGAACATTTACATCTTCTTTTGGAAGTCTAATCTGTGAAGTTGAAAGTGGATAAGTACGTAAAATATCTTTTGCATGTAAAACTAAACCACTGTCTAGGTTGGTAGGACTTGGAAGATAAAAAGGAAACATCCCTTTAGGAGCTGCCTCATCAGCAGTGATAATGTCTTTAAACTCTTCTAACTCACCGGCTTGCGCCAGATGAAGAGCAAAGTTTCCAGCAATTCCAAGACCAAGAAACTTTTTATATTTTGCCATTTTCTTTGGCCTCAGCGTAATCTTCGTAGCTACCTTTGAAGTCTGTTATGCTTCCATCAGCATGAATCTCAATAATACGGCTAGCAAATGCGTCTAAAAGCTCACGGTCATGAGATACACAGATAACATTTCCTTTAAACTCTAATAACCCTTCACCAAGTGCAACGATAGCTTCTAAGTCAAGGTGATTTGAAGGCTCATCAAGAACTAAAAAGTTTCCGCCCTCTAGCATCATCTTTGAGAGCATCATTCTGTGTTTTTCACCACCAGAAATGCTTACTACTGACTTTTCTTGCTGTTCACCGTTGAATAACATACGACCAAGACAGTTACGTATCTCTGCAATATCACGTTTAGGGTCGAAACCTCTTAACCAGTCATAAAGAGTTCCATCTCCGCTAATTGTATCTGCACTATCTTGAGGGAAGTAGCTGTTTTCAACAGTGGCACCCCAGTTAACTTCACCACTTGTAGGTTTCATCTTTTCCATAATGATTTTTACAAGAGTTGTCTTACCTGCACCATTAGGTCCGATAAGTGCAACTTTTTCACCTGGTTCAAATTTAAGATTTACATTTTTCAGTACTTCATTGTCAGCATAATTGTGGTTGATATCTACAAGCTCAAGTGCTTCTCCCCCCATAACTCTTTTAGCTTTAAAAACAATACTAGGGTCACGGCGAGATGATGGTTTTATATCTTCAATAACCAGTTTATCAAGTTTTTTCTGTCTTGAAGTAGCCTGTTTTGCTTTTGAAGCATTTGCAGAGAAACGACGAACAAAAGCTTCTAGTTCTTCTTTTTCTTTCTCTTTTTTAGCATTACCAAGCTCATTTTGTTTGGCTATAATATTTGCAGCAATATACCAATCATCAAAGTTACCCGTGAATTCACGGATTTTTTGATAATCAACATCAAGAATGTTAGTAACAACTGCATTTAAGAAGTGTCTATCGTGAGATATAACAACCATAGTACCTTCATGACGTTTAAGCTCATCTTCTAACCAGCTAATAGTTTCAATGTCAAGGTTGTTTGTTGGCTCATCAAGAAACAATACATCAGGTTTAGGATATAAAACCTGAGCTAGAAGAACTTTAAATTTGTCAGCACTGTCTAGTGTACTCATAAGCTCTTGGTGTTGCTCAGCTGGAATACCGACATTTTCCAAGATTTTTCCAATGTTAACATCGTACTCGTAAGTAGGATCTTCT
>JAQIBW010000101.1 GCA_027858865.1 Sulfurimonas sp.
GAGATGAAAGCTCTTGGTTGTAGAGTAGCTATAGTCGATTTCGGCTCTGGATACTCTAACTTTGAGCATCTTCTTAAATTAAATATAGACTACATAAAGATAGATGCTACTCTTGTAAAGAATATAGACCATGACATAAATGCTCAAATAGTAGTTGAGACTATCGTTAATTTTGCGCAGAGATTAAATATATTAACTGTAGCAGAGTTTGTACATAATGAAGCGATTTATAAAAAAGTAAAAGATCTTAAAATTGATCGTACGCAGGGATTTTTCTTAGCTGAGCCACGAGGGCAAATAAACAAGTAATAAAACCCTCCTTTACGGAGAATTTTATAATTATTACTTTATAACTTTTGGTAACTCATTAGATAAAATATCAAGGTTAGGAAGCATAATAATCTCTATACGACGATTAAGCGTTCTTCCGTCTTTTGTTTCATTATCTGCTCTAGGATGAAACTCACCAAAACCAGCTGCAGAAATATTTTTAGACTCTACACCTTCTTCTGTCATTAAATGTACAACACTCAATGCACGAGCAGATGATAGTTCCCAGTTACTTGGATAACGAGCACTTTTAATCGGAACATTGTCAGTATGACCTTCAACTTGAAAACTACGATCTGAAAATTCTTTTAAAACTGTTGCTATTTGTTTTAAAGCTTTTTGTCCCTCTGCATTAACTTTTGCATGTCCTGTAGCAAAAAGAACATTATCAGGTAAGTTAATAACTATACGACCTTTTTCTATACTAACAGTCAACTGTCCACCATCAATCATTTTTTGAAGCTTACTCACAAAACGAGCGTAAATCTCATTACGTTTTTTAGTTTCTGCTTCTATTTGTCTCATAGTCTCAATTTTTCTCTTTGAAGCATTTAAAAGTGTTTGAGAATCTGCTAGTTCTTGTTGCAAGGCAAGTTTATTGTTTTCAAGCTCAGCGAGTTCTCTTTTACTTTTAGAAATCTCCTCATTGTTCTTTTTAATTTCCAGTTGCTGTGATAATATACTTTGATTTTTATTATATATTCTCTCTTGTGCTGTAGTCAATGAACTCTGTGTTTTATCAAGCTCTGCCAATGTAGATTCATGTGTCCCTTTAGAAACACACCCTGTTGACAGCAGTGCCACCACGGCAAAACTTGTCAGCATAACTATTTTTGTACCCAAACTGTTTTTTTTCATCTTAAATTCCTTTGTCTTATTACAATAGTATATCTTAAAATAATGTTAATATAGTGTAGAGAAAAAATATAACTTATAAAAAGAACAAGCAATATTTAGATATCATTACGCAATTATTTTAAGCATTATAAAGGGTTCAAATGGGATTAAGTATAGGTCTAGTAGGACTACCAAACGTAGGCAAATCAACAACATTCAACGCATTAACAAAAGCACAAAACGCAGAAGCTGCAAACTACCCATTTTGTACAATAGAACCAAACAAAGCAGTAGTTCCTGTTCCAGATAAAAGATTGGCAGAACTAGCTAAGATAGTTAACCCTGAGAGAATCCAATATTCAACACTAGACTTTGTTGATATTGCAGGTCTAGTGAAGGGTGCTTCTAAAGGTGAAGGTCTTGGAAATAAGTTTTTATCTACCATTCGTGAAACAGAAGTTATTTTACAAATAGTAAGATGTTTTGATGATGACAATATTGTTCATAATGAAGGAAATATCGATCCTCTTCGTGATGTTGAAATCATCGAAGGTGAATTAATTCTTGCTGATATTGAAGTACTTTCTAATCGTATTGATAGACTAAAAAAACAGGCCAAAGCTGATAAAAATGCTAAGGCTGCTTTAGAGATGGCAGAAGAACTTATAGAATTTTTAGCTGATGGTAATTTGGCTAGAAACTTCAAAGATGTAGATAGCGATATCTACCAACAACTAAACAATGAAGTTAGATTCTTAACTCAAAAAGAAATTATGTATGGTGCAAACACTGATGAAGACGGTCTTTTAGAAGATAATGCGTATGTGATTACACTAAAAGAACATGCAGAGAAAAACAATTGTGAACTAATCAAACTTTGTGCAAAAGTTGAAGAAGAACTAATTGGGCTTGATGATGATGAAGCACAAGAATTTTTAACAGATCTTGGAGTTCTTGAATCAGGACTAGAACAAATCATACACAAAGGTTTTGATAAACTTGGGCTTATGAGCTACTTCACTGCAGGTGTTAAAGAAGTTCGTTCTTGGACTATCAGAAAAAATTCAACTGCTCCAAAAGCTGCAGCAGCTATTCATAACGACTTTGAAAAAGGTTTTATTCGTGCTGAAGTTATAGCTTACAAGGATTTTGTAGAACTTGGTGGAGAAGCAAAAGCAAAAGAAGCAGGTAAAATGAGACTAGAAGGTAAAGAGTATATCGTTAACGATGGCGATGTAATGCACTTTAGATTTAACGTTTAGACACAAAAAGCCGATATATCTTTAGCTTACACCAACCAGAGGAAGTACAATGGAGTTGAAATACGTTGGGCCTAAACCGATAATCTCACATACAGGCATAGAGTTTGACAATAACAAAGAGGATAAGTATGTTTATCTAAACATTGTGGTTCAGCTCTTAAAAGCTCTAAGCCACGACTACTTTGAAGACAGAACATACATCTATCAAGCTCACACTCAACATCTCTCTCCTGAAGAACTATATGATGAATTAAAAAAGCAGTGTCCTAACATCAAGTCTCTTATGGAGCAAGAAAATTATCACATAGAAGAAGAGATTGAGCATAATCTTCAAAGAGCAGAGGAAAATAGTGTTTTAAATGAAGAAAATAAAGAAATACTACAAAAAAATATAAAGATAATGCATGACTATTTAGTTCAACGTTCTATTAATAAAAGCATATATTATTGTGCCATAGATGCATTGGCTGAGCTACTTAAAAAAGATCATATAGATCATATCATAACTCCCATGTTTCAAAAATTTTCACATGTACTTCATTCTGTTCAGGGAAGCCTAAAAAAACAGAAATATCCAATCGATACAGCTCTTGATGTATTTGAGAAGGATGGAAAACTACTTGTAAGACTCCAAGTTATTAATACTAATCATAGATTGAACCATAGTATCTTTTAATCTTTTAATACCTGGATCAAATTTATCTAGTCCCTGATGTTTTAGTTTGCTTAGCTCTTTCTCAGCTTTGTTTAGTAAGCTATGAAGCCTTTGTTTCTCATCTGTATCTATTGCAGGACTGGTATATTTCTTTTTTATCTCAATAACTTTCATCTTAGCAGCAGTTATATCTGAGTTCTTTATATTCTGAGCATCTATGACACGATTATATAGTTGAGAAAAGTTATGCATCTCAAGTATTTGTCTATTTTTAATCAAATCACTCTGCAAGGTTTCTTGTATAAGTTTGCTAACTTCCTTGTCTTGTTTAACCTTTGATACAAGTTCTATAAATGTATCAGCTATCTCTTCAAAGATTTGTCTTTTATATTTCTCGTAGTAACCTTTTGCAATAGCATGTATAAATTTTACTCTTACTTTATCCTGTAGTTCGCTTATAGCTTCTCTTTTTGGATAGTACAAAACCTCAGTTGCAAAACTAATCCACTCATTTGCTATTTCATGAAACAGTATATTTACAATCTGTGTAAACTTAAGGTCATCATAGCTTTGTATATGCATAAAGTGTATTTCATTTTTTAAT
>JAQIBW010000106.1 GCA_027858865.1 Sulfurimonas sp.
ACTATGAAATCTGTGCCAAGCAACTTAGCCACTTCTTTTGCCATTGATGTTTTACCACAACCAGGGTAACCAGAAAATAACATGTGCGGTGGTGCAGTATTACGCTTTTTAGCGGATGAAATAGCTACTTCTATTTGAGTTTTCATGCTATCATGTCCAATCATGCTCATACCACACCTCCTTTTAGTATATCATACCACCGTAACGCTCACGCCAACTCTCCATCTCTTCATCGGCTTCAAACCCATTACCAAAATCCACTTGATTTTTTGTTTCTTTTTTATCTTCTATTTCAATAATCTCAAGAGTATCTGGTAAATAGCTACCATCATTAATACCCTTAACTTTAAGTAGTAGACTTAAAAGAAATTTTTCTGTAGGCTTCTTAGTCCTTCTTCGTATATACATTGCTTCTTTTACTGGAGCAACATAAGGTTTATGTACTGGAGCAACATAGGGCTTAGCACCAGTTAATGGGTGAGACCCGCTATGTATTTTTGTTAACTCAGGTAACTTATTTACCGCTACTTTTTTCGATGTTCCTGCAGGGTACATAGGAGTTTTCTTTTCATCAAGATTGCCATATATTGCAGGAGCATCCACATACTTTTTGGTATCAATCGTACCGTCAAGGTTAGCAATTTCACCAGCACGTAGCGCAAACATTACAAGTTCAATAGCTGTTATAGCTTTGTCTTGTTCAATCCTGTCCTCAAGATAAAATGTTTGTTCCACTTTATCACCGTGAGCTACAGTTAAAGATATTACACTATAAAAAGCACTACTGCAATATAAACTTGAGTTAGCACCTAAAGCAATTCTTATAAACTGCGCAAAAAGATCTTTAGCCGGTGTGTAACCTGTTAATAATCCTTTAACAAATTTTGTACTTTTCTTTTTATTTACTACTTCTACTTCTACATACTGTATATCACTTATCACTTGCAATCCTCCCTAAAACTAGTATATGATACTTAGCCATTGTTTCGTGATAAATATACAGAAAGCCTAATTTTTCTGCAAAATTTAAACTTGGAATATTATCACTTCTCACTCTCATTTGTACGTACTTAGTCTCACATACTGACAATGCTTGTTTTAACAAAGAAGTTGCGACACCTTTGTTTCTATATTTATTGTCTACACAAAGATGCTTTATTAGAGTAACATTTTCTTCTAACTGTAGTAACCCCACTACACCTATCAGTTTTCGTTTATTATCTGTGTGTCGTATATTATACCCGTCTAATTCAAGTAGGTATGTTTCTTCGCTTGCTAGTACTTTAGAGTAGGTATAATGTTGCTTTAATTGATTGTTGCTATTTAATAAAGTAGCTATTTGTTCTGCTATACTACTTTTATCTAAGCCTATTATAAAATTGCTCATATACCTCCTCCAAATACTAACGGTCTTTAAGTATTATTTACTAAATACCCATCTTTTTCCAAATACCTTCAAGAGCGGCAGCTTCTTCTTCACTGTCTGCTGCGTCAATCATTGCTGCCATCATATTAGTACGTTCTTTCAAACGTTCTTTCGCAGTAAGCCCTTTTCCTTTTGCTGGTGCAGCAACCTTAGCAGCAACACCTGCTTTGACTACTTTATCTGCCAAAACTTTTTCAGGTTTATGAGCTACAAGATTTTTCAGCGCAGTTACCCATGCTTTTAGAGAGCTTCCTTCAAGGCCTGGCCCAGTATTACATTCAATAACCCATGCTTTATTATTGTCATCCAAACAACAATCAACGGCACCAAAATCTAGACCCAATGTTTTTACACATTTTAGGGCTTCATCTTTCAGCTCTTTGTTAAGTTTATTCGGTAGAACTTTGCTGAATTTCCATCCACGCGTATTTGATCTTGTAGTCATATCAATAGAAGTAGCCATTTTTCTGGCCATTCTATTAAGCACAAGATCCAATGTCGGAGCATCAACCATTTTATTTTGCTTCTTTGCGTAGTTTTCTACATGCTCTTTATAATAATTAACGAAAGCTTCCCGAAGGTTATCTCGCGCCATCTTTTTAACTGCATATACAACCTCTCCATTTACAATATGAAGCCGGTATTCTGTACGTACATTAATATAACTCTGAAAATACTCAGCGCCTTCTTTAATTGCTTGATCAATATGATCCTTATTTAGACAGGTCCAAAAACCAGCACCGCCTTGGTGAAACCGTGTTCGAGCAATAATCGGAAATGCAAGGTCTTTTTTACCAATATCAACACTATTAGCGGTAAACTTGGCTACATTACAGCCAGCTTTCTGCATTTTTGTTAGCGCTACAAGCTTGTCTCTGTTCGTACGTATATTATCGGGATGATTGTATACTTTATTGCCTTTAAAGGTGGTAACTTTTTTTGTTTTAGTGCCCCAACACAAAACATCTACGTTACCTGCAGGTTTAGTCACGCCGCCATCGGCACCCAACAGTTCTTGAATAACTTTTCCGGTCAAATTTGTTGCTGATGAATACCAAACGTATAACTTTTTCATACAATACCCCACGTATTTTTAATGTTTTTATCTAATTTATTTAATGTAACAGCATTTTTTAGTAATAATGCCCCTAAAGACTCTATATACTTTTCATATTTGCTGTATGTAGTTAGTTTTCTAATAGCATCTAACCATTTTGCTATATAACTAATATCAATTTCTATCCTGCTACTTTTGTCCATAACTGTGCGCATAAAACCTGACGATTTTGTACATCCAAACGTATTAGCCAGTGGTACCTTTTCCCAATCTTCAAAGTTCTTCTCATATATACTTGTTTTTGAAAATTCTTTAGGTAAAATATAATCTGTATCCAAGCCATTATTTATAACGTCTTTATACACAGCCTCTGTTATTGCTTGGGCAGTACCAAACACATCCGTACAAATCTCAGGGCTGGAAAGAACCAAACCAGAAAGACTTCTATGTTCAAGTCTTCCACAACAATCCCGCCACTCTCCGAAAAAGCCGTACCCAACACCATATACATTACCATAACCCATTGCTTGACTCATTTTACATTTAGCTCTGCGATTATGCCCACTTGGTCCATCAAGCCTAATCATTGGTAATGTTAAAAATTCATCTACAATTTTATTA
>JAQIBW010000232.1 GCA_027858865.1 Sulfurimonas sp.
GGGGTAAGTGCAAAAGGTGCACCTGCCTTTAAGAACTCCTACGAGCTTAAAAAAGCTGTAGATAGTCTAAGCGTTAGGACTATTGCAGATGGTATAGCTGTTCGTGATACTTCTGAAATTACACTCAAATATGCACTTAAAAACATAGATACTTTTGTTAGTGTTGATGATGAAGAGATAGCAAGTGCAATTTTATTTTTACTTGAAAAACAAAAGCTTGTTGTTGAAGGTGCTGGGGCTGCATCTGTGGCTGCGATTCTTCACAGAAAACTAGATCACCTTAGGGGTAAAAAAGTAGCACTTGTCCTCAGTGGCGGGAATATGGATGTAACTCTACTTTCTGTTATTATAGAAAAAGGTCTTTTAAAATCTGGCAGAAAAATGAAAGTAACTGTTACTTTAGTTGATAAGCCTGGTTCATTGATGAGATTTACAGAGTTGCTAGAAGAGTTGAATGCAAATATAGTGCATATTTCTTATGACAGGACTTCTATTTCCCTTGATTATGGGGATGCCAATGTAACTGTTCATATGGAGACAAAAGGCGAAGTTCATCAACAAGAGATAACAGATGTTCTAAAAAATGAAGGTTATTTAAGAGATTATTGATTATGCAAGCAATAAAAGAAATAAATTTTAAAGAAGCTATTATCAGGATTAAGATTCTTGATGATGGTAAACTTTTAGTTGTTGATTCTAAGACTGTAGTTAGGTTTTTAGATATTGATACGCTAAGCACTATATCTGGATTTAAGGGAGGTATCTCTCACATTAGATTTAAAAACCAAGTTGTTGACTTTAGCAGTGATGCAAGTAACTTCGTGGTGTTAAATGAAAGTTGTAGTGAAGCACTTCTTTTTGATGCTAAAAGTAAAAAAATTATCACAAAAGTTGATAGACATCACGGTGAAGTTACCTGTGTTGCCATTGAGCCTAAAAATAAGTATATGTTATCATGTGGTGATGATGGAAAGTCTTACGGTATTGATATAAAGAGTAAAAAGATAGCATTTACGCTTCCGGTGCACATTGATGCCGTAAATGACATAGCATTTAGTGAAAATGGGCAGTGGGTAGCAACTGCCAGTTATGATAAAAAAATTCAAATATTTAATATGACAATGATGGCTCGAAAGCATAGACTTATAGGACATGCAGATCCTGTTATGAAGGTACACTTTTTAAGTAAAGATAGACTAGTTAGTATAGATAAAAAAAGTAGTGCAATAATCTGGGACTACTATACTGGTAAAGTGATTACAAGACTTGAAGGCATTCATGATGATGTACTGCATATCACAACAGATGCAGATGGGAAGTTCTTGTTTTTAGGTACTCAGCTTGGATATATCATAGTATATGAACTTGAGAGCTACAAGATGTTATCAAAGAAGTATATAAAACTCTCATCGGCTATAACTGCTTTAAATTTTGATAAAAATAGTGAGCAACTTATAGTTGGTACTCAAAATGGTGACCTTCTTTTTTATAGCATCTATGAAGGTGTGGATTTTATAAAAGAACAGCTTCAAGTTAAAGGTTACGAAGCTATTCAAAAATATGTTGAGAAAAACCCACTTTTATCATATACAAAGATTTATCAACTTGTTCTAACTTTGTGGGAAACAACCATGAAAAAAGCAAAGCTTTCTCTAGAAGAAGGTGATAAGCAGACAGCAATAAATCTTTTTAAACATTTTAAAAATATACCTTCAAAAAACTCAATGATGCAAAAAGTTATGCTTGAGTATGAAGAGTTTGATAAATTTGCTCAGTTTGTCAAGCAAGGTAAGCTAGCCCTTGCTTATTCTCTTGCACTTAAGCATCCGATGTATCAAGACTCAAAAATTTATAGAAGTTTAGAAGCCGGATGGAAAAAAACATTTGCATCAGCGCAAAAATATGCAATAGACCCAAAAGGTGCAGATATAGCACGTGAGATGTTGGCTCCATATAGAGGAATAACTCAAAAAACAAAATTAATACAAGAGCTTTTAGCAAAAAGTGAAGTACATAAGCGTTTTAGAATAGCCATTGGTCAAAAAGATTTTAAAATAGCCTTTGAACTTATAAAGCAACATCCATTTTTAAAAGAATTTACTGATTATGAAACACTTATGAGCTATGCGGATTCTCTCTATATAAATAGTCAAAAACTACTGCAAGTTGGAGATGCTCACTCCGCAATAAAAATCCTTAGAATCTTAGTTGATTTCAGTGATTTTACGGAGGACGTTAAAGAGTTAATGCGAGATATAGAAAATAAACAGAAATTTTATAATGCAATAGAAGAAGATGACTTAATAGCTGCATATAATCTTTTAGCAACAAATGATGACCTACAAGAATCTGAAGATGGAAAAATATTGCAAAAAGAATGGAATGATGACCTTGTAAAGGCAAATGAGCATGCACTTGATGGCAATGTAAAACAGTTAAATGAAGTTCTGAAAAAATATATGAAGATAAGCTCTAAAAATAATGATTTAGCAAACATATATGGATGGTGCTATATGGCTCAACTAGAACATGCAGTGGAGAGTAAAAAAGAGCAAGCTGTTATTGAGAATGGGATTAAAAATTACATTTTATACTTTGGATTACAAGATCAAATAGAAAGTTTTTTTCATATTTTTAAGCAAAGATATCCACGTTCAAAACTTACACTGGAGCTTCAAACTAAGGGCTCCATAAACATGTGGAGAGCCTCTATGATTGTAAAGTCTATCTTAGATTAGCTTTAATCCATAAAACCATCGTTCTATTTAACCTCAAATATAGCTCTATTTTTGTATAATTGGCGAATTTTATTATAGGAGACTTTTATGCAAATTAGTGGCGCACAGATGGTCATTGAAGCTTTAATCGCAGAAGGCGTAGACACAGTATTTGGCTACCCTGGTGGAGCGATTATGAATGTCTACGACGAGATTTATAAACAAGATAACTTTGAACATATTTTGACAAGACACGAACAAGCTGCGGTACACGCTGCAGAAGGTTACTCAAAGGCTAGTGGTAAGGTTGGCGTTGCCTTGATTACTAGTGGCCCAGGGTTTACGAATGCCGTAACTGGTTTAGCAGATGCTTATATGGATTCTATCCCTCTAGTTGTAATTAGTGGGCAGGTTCCTATGAGTCTTATAGGAACAGATGCATTTCAAGAGATAGATGCAGTGGGAATAAGTCGTTCATGTACTAAGCACAACTATCTTGTAACTAATGCAAGTGACTTACCCCGCGTACTAAAAGAAGCATTTCATATTGCAGCTACTGGCCGTCCAGGTCCAGTTCATGTTGATATTCCAAAGGATGTTACAGCAGAAATAGCAGAGTTCGATTACTCTATTGAAGTTGATTTAGAGACTTATAAGCCACATGTTAAAGGTAATCCACGTCAAATTAGAAAGGCTATGGATGCTATTGCAAAGGCAAAAAGACCACTTTTTTATCTAGGGGGCGGTATTATCAATGCAAATGCTGCTTATGAAGTTAGAGATTTAGTAAAGCGCACAGGAATTCCAGCTGTTGAAACATTTATGGCAAGGGGAACTCTTAGCCATGATGATGAATTGCTAATATCAATGCTTGGTATGCATGGTTCTTATGCTGCTAATATGGCTATGAGTGAAACAGATCTTGTTATAGGTCTTGGTGCAAGATTTGATGACCGTGTAACTGGTAAAATTTCAGAATTTGCTAAAAATGCTGGAGTTATACATGTAGATATTGATCCGGCATCTATTTCTAAACTTGTTAATGCTGATTACCCAATTGTTGGTGACGTTAAAAATGTTGTTATTGATATGTTGGAGATTGCTTCAAGTATAAATGCAGATAAGTATGAGGGTTGGAGAGAAACTGTTAATAATTTTGATGAACTACACCCTCTTACTTATCATGAAGATACAGATAGAATTAAACCTCAGTGGGTAATCCAGAGAGTTGGTGAACTACTTGGAGATGATGCAAATATTTCTACGGATGTTGGACAACACCAGATGTGGACTGCCCAGTTTTATCCATTTTCACGTCCAAGACAATTTATAAGTTCTGGTGGACTCGGCACAATGGGATTTGGTTTTCCGGCAGCGATGGGTGTTAAAGCAGCATCTCCTGAGAAAATAAGTATTAACTTCACAGGTGATGGATCTATATTGATGAACTGTCAAGAATTAATGACAGCGGTTGAGAAGAAGCTTCCTGTTATCAATATTATTTTAAATAACAACTATCTTGGAATGGTTCGTCAGTGGCAAACACTTTTCTATGATAAACGTCATAGTGAAACAGATTTGAGTGTTCAGCCTGACTTTGTAAAATTAGCAGAGGCTTTTGGTGGTATTGGATACAGAGTTACCACTAAAGAAGAGTTTGATGCAGCTTTAAAAGATGCTGTAGAGAAAAATATTGTTGCATTTATAGATGTTGTTGTTGAAAGACTTGAAAATGTTATGCCGATGGTTCCCTCAGGTGGATCACTATTTAATATGATGTTATTAGAGAAAAAGGAGAAGTAATGACTGAGATTAGTGAAAGAAGAGTTATTTCAGTTATTGTAGTTAATGAAGCGAGTGTATTATCTCGTATTACGGATCTTTTCTCTGGTCGTGGATATAATATTACGTCACTGACTGTTGCTCCTATCCCTGAGAGCAAATATTCAAGATTTACTATTGTAACTTCGGGTTCAGTTAGAGTTATAGAACAGATTACTAAGCAACTTCATAAGCTTATCCCTGTTCTGAGAGTTTATGAGCTCGCTGACTTAGTTGAAAAAGAGATGGCAATGATAAAGTTGCCTGTAAGTGAAAATATTACAGATATTAGTAA
>JAQIBW010000229.1 GCA_027858865.1 Sulfurimonas sp.
TCTTTTTTTATTTCTAATGAAATGATTGAAAAATATGAGATAAAAAATTTGTTAGTAAAAAGACTTGAAAAAATTTCAAAGTCAGACAAAAATATATGTGTTGTTTTTATCTATTCAAAACCTAATCTAAAAAAGCAATATATCAATTTTAATATCGACAATCTGGATTTATTAGAAATAAGATATTTGGATTTTCTTGAAGAAATAAAAAATACAGTTCCTATAAGTAATTAAAATGAACTTCTCTAAATCCCTATACACTCGTGGCATCCAATGCCCAAAATCACTTTGGTTAAAAAAGCACAACTCCTCTGTGCTTACACCTCCAGATGCATCTGCTGAGGCTGTGTTTGAAACTGGTAATGTTGTAGGAGCTTTGGCTTGTGAGCTTTTTTCTAATGGTAAAAAAATAGAGTTTTCAAGAGAGCCTGATGAGATGCTCTCAACAACTAAACAATACATAGAGGATGGAGTACCAAACATCTGCGAAGCTACATTTTCTTACGATGGCATCTTGGTGATGGTTGACATACTCCATGTAGATGCAGACGGTGTTAGCATCTACGAGGTCAAAAGCTCCACATCTGTAAAGGACATATATATTCACGATGTCTCTATTCAGCACTATGTTTTAAGCTCTCTGGGCTTCAATGTCAAAAGTGCAAATGTTGTCCATATAAACAGCCCTTACATAAGAGGCGATGAGTTAGTCATAAGCGAGCTTTTTTCTGTAGTAGATGTCAGCCAAGACGTACTTGAACTTCAAGCAAATATTCCACATGTTTTAGAAGAGTTTGAGAACTACCTGAGCGACAAAACAACTGAACCAGACATCGACATAGGCAAGCAGTGTAAAAACCCTTATGAGTGTGATGCACTTGACTACTGCTGGAGAGTTCAAAGAAGCATCCCTGAGTACTCGGTATTTAACATTTTCAACCTTGGAAGTAAAAAGCAAGTAGAGCTTTATGAACAAGGCATAGTAGACATAAAAGATGTGCCGGACTCCTTTGACATGACAGCCAAACAAGCTGGGGCAGTCAGCAACTATAAATCTGGCGTCACACACATAGATAAAAAAGCCATAGAAGAGTTTTTAAGCACCCTCACCTATCCAGTGTACCATTTGGACTTTGAGACGTTTCAGCAAGCAGTACCAGAGTTTAAAGGCATAAGTCCGTTTATGCAGATACCATTTCAGTATTCGTTACACATAGAGCATGAAGACGGCAAGCTTGAACATAGAGAGTTTTTAGCATCTGATGGTATCGACCCAAGAGAGCTTCTAGCACGTAAACTATGCCAAGACATACCGCGTGATGTAACAGTCCTAGCGTATAACATGGGCTTTGAGAAAGGTGTCATAAGAAAGCTTGCATCTATCTACCCTGAGTTGAGTGAGCATCTACTTGGCATTCATGACAATATAAAAGACCTCATGACACCGTTCCAGCAAAAGCACTATATAACTCCTAGCATGAATGGAAGCTACTCCATAAAGTACGTACTACCTGCCCTAGTCCCACAGATGCAAGATGCATACAAAGAACTAGATGGTGTACAAAACGGAAGCCAAGCCATGAGTGCATTTGCCAACATGTCAAAGCTAGATGCAGATGATAAAGAGAAGATTCGGAACGCTCTTTTGGAGTATTGTGAGTTGGATACTTTGGCTATGGTTCGGGTGTTAGAGAAATTGAAGGAAGTTGTTAAAACTTGAGGTCACAAATTGTGACTTCAAGTGAGGTATAGCATTATGCGATACCTTAGAAAGTAATTCTCATGAACTGGTCACAAAATGTGACCAGATAGAAAACTTTTCATTCTGTCATACTTTTAAATCAAAACCTTTTTTTATGACATAATCTATAAAAGTATCTAGGATTTAGCATGAATGATATGGCAGTTATAAATGAAGAGACTATTAAAAACAAGATTTACTCTATACGTGGTTTTCAAGTTATGCTTGACAGAGATTTGGCAGAGCTTTATAGGGTGGAGACAAAAAGACTCAATGAACAAGTAAAAAGAACTATAGGCAGATTTCCAAATGAATTTATGTTTCAGCTTACAAACTCTGAGCTAGAAAATTGGAAGTCGCAATTTGCGACTTCCAATAAGGAATTGATAGGACTTAGGAAATTACCTTTTGCTTTTACTGAGCAAGGTGTTTCTATGTTATCAGCTGTACTAAAAAGCGATATTGCCGTATCAATCAGCATTAGTATTATGAAAAGTTTTGTTCAAATGAGAAAATTCATGTCTAACAATGCTTTAGTATTTCAAAGACTAGATTCACTAGAACAAAAGCAGTTCAAGACAGATGAAAAAGTAGATGCTGTCTTAGATGCCATAGAGAGTAAAGAGCTAAAACCAAAGCAAGGCATCTTTTACGATGGACAAGTTTATGATGCTTATGTGTTTGTATCTGATCTTGTAAAAAGTGCAAAGACAAATATAGTCCTCATAGACAACTATTGTGACGAGAGTGTACTTACCCTACTTTCAAAAAGAGATGCAGACGTAGAAGCTTGCATCTACACAAAGAACATCACTAAAGAGATACAACTATACCTCAAAAAGTACAAAACTCAGTACCCAAAGATAGAACTAAAAAAGATCGACTCATATCACGATAGATTTTTGATCATAGACGATAAAGATGTTTACCACATAGGAGCTAGTTTAAAAGACTTGGGCAAAAAGTGGTTTGCATTTTCAAAGTTTGAGATGGATGCTTTGGATATTTTGCTAAAACTTGAAAAACAATAAAGTATATCAAAGAGGCTAATAAGTATAATTATGAATATTATTATAGGATTTAACAGATGAGTATATTTGCTCTACAATCAGCAGCAGGCGGTTTTTTGGATGAAGGTTTAAAACGCTTCAATAAAGAGTTTGATGAATGGTGTATTCAATTTGACAACTATGAAGATGCTAATCTTATGAGACAAAATCTTGGTAAAAGAATAAGTCCAGAGATTGTAGAGATTACGCCTTTAAGTTATCCTAAATATTTTTTTTATACTCTTCAAGGAGTTATCCATGCAACAAGACAGATTGATGATAAAATCATATGTATTGTTGAACCATATATGAGTTCAACCTTTCGTATCGCGGTGTGTGACTTAAATACAAAAAATGTAAAAATATCAAAGACTAGCTATAAAAATGTGTTAAGTGTAGAGGGTGCATTTGCACATTTTGAACTGCGATGAAGATAAAAGAGATATTTGAAAAGCTATAAACTAATTCAAGTTGAACTGTGATTATAAGCCTCTTCAAGGGTTTTAGATTTATCTTTATACTCTATGATATCTCCAATCTCTATCTCTATAGTTCTCTCTTTCTTAGCACTTTTTAGTGAATCCATAAGTTGCATATTTGCATTTGAACGGATGTAAACTGGTAACATATTAAGACGATTCTTAATTGCTATTATCTGAGAACCACTCTTGAATTCACCTAAGTCATTTTCAGTTTTGTTACGTGTGCCTTCTGGAAAAATAAAAATAGAATGACCTTTCTTTGTACACTCTTTAATATCTATAAAAAAATTACTCATATTTGATTTTTCTCTATCAAGCAGTATAGCACCACCATTTCTTACAAATAGACCAAAAAAGAAAGAGTTGTAGAGTTCTTTTTTTGAAATCCAGTCGCCAAATAGAGAACTGTTTTGTAAAGCTATCTCTACTATTAAAGGATCAATGACGCTTCTATGATTTGATACAAGTAAAAACTGACCATCTTTTGGGATTTTATCTTCATTAATCACTTTAATATTTAATTTTAGTTTGCCGAGTATTCTTTTAGCATAATCAATTCTAAGAGATTTTTTTTCTTCTGTTGTAGCTGCTTTTTTTAGTTTATAACCGTAAAAGTTGGTAAGGTATGTAGCATAAATAGCCATTTTTATTTGCTTGAATGTCAAAACTATTCTCCTCATACTGTAAGCTTTCTTATCTTAATTATATCATAGATTGTAAGCTGTACTTTGGCTTTAGATAGTTAAAGTTATTTTATATGTAAAAGTTTATTTAAAAGTTATAACAGTATAATTTATGCTAATAAAATGGAAAGTGTTACGTGTAGTCATAGTGTTATTTATTGGTAGATATCTACATGTTATATACCAACATAGATTTGGAAATACATTTGCTACTGAGATAGTTGTATCTTCCCTACTTTTGTTTGGAACTATATTTATTTTGATGATTTCAACACTTTCTCTTCAGATTTAAAGATGTTAACGACAACTATGGACACGATGTCGGTGATAAAGTATTGAAAACCTTGCCCAAAGACTACGTGAGCATATTGAGAGTTTAACTATTTGTGATATACATGTTACTGTAAGTATCGGAGTGGCAGAATCTTCATCTACATTTAAAGAAGCTGATGAAATTCTAAAAGATGCTGACAAAGCACTATAAATTGCGTTGTGGCTTATAGTGAATTAAACGGGGAATGGAGTTATGATGAAAAACAAATATGATGTAG
>JAQIBW010000060.1 GCA_027858865.1 Sulfurimonas sp.
TATATTGAGGGTTATTTAAGAGCTTCAACTTGTCATCCTTTTACTCGTGCTAACAATAAAGACACTATTGGTTACAACTTACCGGCAATCATTCACCTTGATATAGTTGAAGGTGATAAGATAGATATAGAATACGCTGCTAAAGGTGGCGGTAGTGAGAATGTATCTCGTGCAAGAGTTTTTCCACCTGCAGCTGGAAAGCAGGGTGTAATTGACTATGTAAGAGAGTGTATCTCAGATGCCGGTCCAAATCCTTGTCCTCCACTTACAGTTGGTGTTGGAATTGGTGGAACATTTGAAAAAGCTGTAATCAGTTCTAAGCATGCGTTATTTCGTAACATAGGTTCTGTAAATGAAGATCCTGAAATGGCTGAGTTGGAAGATACTATTAAACTAGAACTTAATAAACTAGGAATCGGTACTATGGGTATGGGTGGAACAGAGACTGTTTTAGCTGTACATATTGAATCAAACCCGTGTCACATTGCTTCTTTACCTGTTTCGGTAAATGTACAATGTCATAGTTCACGTCATACACACATCACTATATAAAGGAAAACTATGAGTAAAACATATCATTTAACAACTCCACTAAGTGATGAAACTGTTTCAGAGTTACACAGTGGTGATATTGTGTATTTGAGTGGTATTATTTATACTGCAAGAGATGCAGCACACAAAAGATTGGTTGACTTACTTGATGAAGGTAAAGAACTTCCTTTTGATGTTAAAGGTGCTGTAATATATTTCGTTGGTCCAACACCACCTAAACCAGGTGACCCTATTGGAAGTGCAGGTCCAACTACATCTTACCGTATGGATTCTTATTCCCCTCGTTTAATAGCAGAGGGCTTAAAAGGAATGATAGGTAAGGGTAAAAGAAATAAAGATGTTACAGATGCTTGCGAAAAACACAAGGCTGTATATTTTGGTGCTACTGGTGGAGCCGGTGCACTTTTGGGTAAACAGATTAAGAGTGCAGAAGTTATCGCTTATGAGGAGCTAGGTCCAGAAGCAGTTAGAAAACTAGAAGTAGTTGACTTTCCTGTAACTGTAATTAATGATACTCATGGTGCTGATTTATACAAAATAGGTCGTGCACAATATGAAGTTAAATAGCTTCCATTTTAAAATAAGGAGAATAAATGAATATACATGAATATCAGGCAAAACAAATTTTTGCTAAATACAATATACCAACACCTAAAGGTATAATGGTTGAGAGTGTAAAAGCTGCTGTTACAGCTGCAGAGGAGTTAGGTGGTCCTATTTGGGTTGTTAAAGCTCAAATACATGCTGGTGGTCGTGGTTTAGGCGGTGGTGTTAAGCTAGCTAAATCAATTGATGAAGTAGAGGAGTTAGCTAATGAAATTCTTGGTATGACTTTGGTTACTCATCAAACTACTGCTGAAGGTAAGTTAGTTCAAAAACTTTATATTGAAGATGGTGCAGATATCAAAGATGAGTTATATCTTTCTGTTGTTCTTGATAGAAAATCTGAAATGCCTCTAATTATGGCATCTACAGAGGGTGGTATGGATATTGAAACTGTTGCTGAAAATACTCCAGAAAAAATTATCACAATTCCTGTTGATCCAGCTATTGGTTTTCAAGGTTTTCATGGTCGTCAACTTGCATTTGGTTTAGGTATTACTGATAAGATTGAGCAAAAGAATATCATTAAGTTTGCAGAAAAACTTTACAGACTTTATATGGAAAATGATGCAGAGATGATTGAAATCAATCCTCTTGTTAAAACTGCTAAAGGTGTATTCCTTGCTCTTGATGCGAAGATGGGATTTGATAATTCTGCTCTTGGAAGACAACCAGAGATTGCTGCTATGCGTGATATTGCTGAAGAAGATGCTGATGAAGTAGAAGCTGCTAAATATGGTCTTTCTTATGTTGCTCTTGATGGTGAAATTGGTTGTATGGTAAATGGTGCCGGTCTTGCGATGGGGACTATGGATACAATTAACTATATGGGTGGAACTCCGGCTAACTTTTTAGATGTTGGCGGTAGTGCAAATGCTGAGACTGTTGCAAAAGGTTTTGAAATTATTCTTAAAAATCCTAAAGTTAAGGCTATTTTTGTCAATATTTTTGGTGGAATTGTTCGTTGTGACCGTATAGCTAATGGAATTTTAGAAGCTACTAAACTTACAGATGTTAACGTGCCGGTTATTGTTCGTCTTGATGGAACAAATGCTCCAGAGGCTGCTGAGATACTTAAAAATGCGAATATTCCAAACATTATTGTTGGTAATGATCGAGGTGATGGTGCTGCTAAGGCTGTTGCTGCTGCGAAAGGAAACTAATGTCAAGTCTAGTAAATAAAGATACAAAAGTAATCGTTCAAGGTTTTACGGGTAAAGAGGGCACTTTTCATGCTGAACAATGTTTAGCATATGGTACTAAAATAGTAGGCGGTGTTACACCGAATAAAGGTGGTCAAGAGCATCTTGGTAAACCAGTTTTTAATACAGTCTTAGAAGCTGTAGAAACTACAGGTGCTACAGTTTCTATGATTTTTGTTCCACCTGCATTTGTTGGTGACGCTGTAATGGAAGCTGCTGAAGCAGGAATTAAACTTGCAGTAATTATTACTGAAGGTGCTCCAGTTAAAGATATGCAAGCTGCTAAGGCTCATGCGACTAAGCATGGTATGATGACTATCGGGCCGAATTGTCCTGGTATTATCACAGCTGAAGAGTGTAAGATTGGTATCATGCCAGGTTCAATTTTCAAAAAAGGTAATGTTGGCCTAATTTCAAAATCAGGTACATTAACTTATGAAGGTGCAAATCAAGTATGTAATGAAGGTTTCGGAATTACAACAGCTGTTGGTATTGGTGGAGACCCAATTATTGGTCTTTCATATTTGCAAATCTTACCAATGTTTGAAGCAGATCCAGAGACTGAGGCAATCGTTATGATTGGTGAAATTGGTGGAGATCTTGAGATTCATGCTGAAAAACTAATTATTGAACAATTCACTAAACCAGTTGTTGCTTTTATCGCTGGTCAAACTGCGCCTAAAGGTAAAACAATGGGTCATGCAGGTGCTATAGTTAGTGGTAGTGCAGGTACTGCAAAAGAGAAAATGGAAGCACTTGAAGCTGCTGGCGTAAAAGTTGTAGTTTCTCCTGCAGAAATTGGTAAGGCGATTGCAGAGGTTTTAGGTAAGTAATTTAACTCTTGTGTGAGCCTCGTAATGTAACAAAAAGTTATATTACGAAGCGCTATGAGCACAATTTATATTTAAATTATAAAAACTTAGCTACTCTTTGTTTATAAAGAGTAAAGTACAAATTTTATTTGTACTTTAATAATAGGAGAATAAATGGGAACTTTTAAAACACAAAACCCGGGCAACCAACCTGTATGGGTAAATACTAGTAACTGTAAAGCATGTGATATTTGTGTTTCAGTATGTCCATCAGGTGTACTTGGTATGAAATATGAGTCTACATCAACACTAGGTGCGATGATTTCAATCGACAACCCTGAGTCATGTATTGGATGTAATGAGTGTGAACTTACATGTCCTGATTTCGCTATTTATGTAGCAGATAAGCAAGAATATAAAGCGGCTGGATTTAGCTTTGCAAAACTTACTGATGAAGCTAAAGAACGCCAAGCAGCAATAATTGCAAACAATTATATGTCACTAAACCAAGGAGCTAAATAATGGCAACTAGAGAAGTAATATCTACAGGAAATGAATTAGCTGCTATTGCAGCTGTTGATGCAGGCTGTATGTTTTTTGGTGGTTATCCATTAACACCATCAAGTGAAGTAATGCATGTTATTTCTGACCTTTTACCAAAAAAAGGCGGAGTAGCAATACAAATGGAAGATGAAATCGGTGGTATCTGTGCTGTTATTGGTGCAGCTATGGTTGGTCAGCGTGCATTAACTGCGACCTCAGGTCCTGGTATGTCACTTAAAGCTGAACAACTAGGTCTTGCTCAAATGGCAGAAGTACCTTTAGTTTGTGTAAATGTTATGCGTGGTGGTCCATCAACTGGTCTTCCAACTCGTGTATCTCAAGGTGATATCCTTCAGTCTAAAAACCCATCACATGGTGATTATAAATCAATCACATTATGTGCAGGTTCATTAGCTGAGTGTTACACTGAAGTTGTAAGAGCATTCAATATTGCAGATAGATTTATGCAGCCGGTTATTGTTTTACTAGATGAGACTATCGGTCATATGCATGGTAAAGCTGATCTTCCAACTGTTGAAGAAGTTGAAGCTGGAATAGTTCCAAGAAAAAGATTTGATGGTCCGGCTGAAGAGTATTTTCCATATGAATGTGAGCATGATCAGCCAGCAGTTCTTAACCCTATGTATGAAGGTTATAGATATCACTTTACTGGTCTTCACCACGATAAAAATGGTTATCCTACTGAAGAGATTGAAACTTGTAGAAAACTAATCCAAAGATTAGAAGACAAAGTTGCATTACATGAAGATGAAGTTGAATCTTATGAAGAGTTTATGATGGATGATGCTGAAGTAATGATTGTTGCTTACGGTTCTGTATCACTTGCTGCTAAAGAGTCAATTAGACACTTGAGAAAAGAGGGTATTAAAGCTGGTTTATTTAGACCAATTACTATCTGGCCTTCTCCAGCAGCAAAAATCAAAGAGCATACTGATAAAATTGAAAAAGTTTTAGTTGTTGAGTTAAACATTGGTCAATACCATGGTGAGATTCAAAGAGCAGCTGCGAGACTTGACATAGAAGGTCTTTTCAAAGTAAATGGTAGACCAATATCTCCATATGAGATTGTAAATAAAGTAAAGGAGTTATAAGATGGCATTTAATTATGATAAATATTTAAGACTTGAAAAAATGCCAACACTATGGTGTTGGGGTTGTGGTGATGGTGTTATTCTTAAAGCGTTCGTAAGAGCAATTGAAAAGATGGGTGTAAACCAAGACGACGTATGTGTAGTTTCTGGAATCGGTTGTTCTGGAAGATTTTCATCATATGTTGATTTCAATACAGTTCATACAACTCACGGTAGAACTATTGCTTATGCAACTGGTATTAAATTAGCAAAACCAGATAAAATGGTTATATGTGTTGCTGGTGACGGTGATGCACTAGCTATTGGTGGTAATCACACTATTCACGGTTGTAGAAGAAACATAGATATGACTATGATTATTATCAATAACTTTATCTATGGTTTAACTAACTCGCAAACTTCTCCAACTACACCAAAAGGTATGTGGACAGTTTCTCAAAAAGCTGGTAATATCGATCCAACTTTTGATACTTGTGACTTAGCAATCGCTGCTGGAGCTTCTTTTGTTGCTCGTGAAAGCATGCTTGATCCTAAAAAGTTAGAAAAAATGCTTATTAAAGCAATGGAACACAAAGGTTTCTCTATGGCGGAAGTACTTTCTAACTGTCATATTAACCTTGGTAGAAAAAACAAAATGGTTTCTGCTATGGAAAACTTAGAGTGGATAGACAGTATTACTGCTCCAAAGAAGAAATACGATGCAATGACACCTGAAGAGCAACTTAACATACTTCCTACTGGTATCTTAAAGCAAGATTTAGAAGCTGATGAGTATTGTGACATGTATGCTGAGATTCAAAAAGTACATCAGGGTGAAAGAAAAGTAATCACTCAAGATGACTTCGCTAAAAAAATATAAGGAGACACAATGAGTAAAACATTAATGAGATTTACAGGTGTTGGTGGACAAGGTGTACTTCTTGCTGGTGAGATTTTTGCAGCTGCAAAAATTAAAACTGGTGGTCATGGGCTAAAAACTGCAACATTTACATCACAAGTTCGTGGTGGACCTACTGTTGTTGATATCCAACTTGATGATGAAGAAATTTACTATCCATATGCAAATGATGGTGAAATTGGTTTTATGCTTTCAGTTGCTGACGTTTCTTACAATTCATTTAAAAATGGTGTTCAAAAGGGCGGAACAATCGTTGTTGATCCAAACTTAGTTCATCCTACTGATGAAGATAGAAAAATGTGGAATATTCATGAGATTCCAATTATTACAATTGCTAAGGAAGAGGTTGGTAATGTAATTACTCAATCTGTTGTAGCACTTGCAATTGCAAACACTATGATGAATGCTATCGA
>JAQIBW010000289.1 GCA_027858865.1 Sulfurimonas sp.
GGCTTCGGCTTCGGCTTCGGCATTGACACAATTTTTTCTTCTTTTTTGGGTTTTTGAGCAACAGGTTGATTTATTACTGAAAAACAGACTTTCTTGACATTTTGTATTTTAGCATCTGCATTACATCTGGTATCTGTATTGGCAAAATAAATAATCGCTACAATAATAACTATATAGGACAATGCACTGATTATAAACGAGGAGATATATCTATTCATGATGCCCTATACTTATGTAAAAAGTTGTACATTGTTGGAAGATAAAAAAGGTTTAGTATTGTTCCCCATAAAAGTCCAAAACCTATGGTGACTGCCAAAGGCTGAAATGTCACGGCTTGTGCTGTTGCAAAAAATATCAGTGAGGAGAGACCTATAATAGTTGTTATTGATGTGAGTATAATAGGTCTAAATCTTCGAGGTGCAAGGTCAAATATATCTTCTTTTGTCTTCGCATGTTTTATAGTTGCCATCATAATGATTCCATCATTGACAATAACACCGGCAAGTCCCAATGCACCTATTAGAGATGGAAGAGATATGTTAAGCCCCATTATAAAATGCCCTGCATAAACACCAAGAAGAGAAAAAGGAATAACAGACATAACTATTAAAGTCTCTCTAATAGAATTGAAAAGATAGAGTATAGCTATGAAAATAAGTATAATTGCAAATGCTGAAGCTAAAATCATCTCAGTCTGCATAATCCTTTTTTGCTCTCTCTCACCTTTAAACTTTAGTTTTATACCTTTTACTTTTTTTAGTTTTTCAATAGTCGGATCAATCTTGTCTAAAACTTCTGTTGCAGTAATAACAGATGGGTCTACATTTGCAAAGACATAAAAGTTTGTCTCTCCATCATCCTTAACAAGTCTCTCTAGTGACTCCACTTTTTCAAACTCACATATATCTTTTAGCTTTACAAACATACCGTCTTTAAGAGGAATTTCCAGTCTTTTAAAACTTTCCAAGTCATCTTCGATGTTGAACGATTTTACTTTTACATCAACTAATTCGTTACCATCAAAAATGGTTCCTACCTTTCTTGTGAGGTATCATCCGGAGATATACTTACCAAGTTAGCTCTCCGTAATACCAAGATCTTCACCATAGGCATTTAATTTGAGTTTTATCTCATCGGCCCCTGTTTTAACGTTATCACCAAAGTATTTTATACCGTCTATTTTGGAAAAGATCTCTTTTATGTCCCGTATCGCCTTTATGGCTTTTTGGTAATCTTCACTGATAACCCCTATGCGAATATCAGCTTTTGTGTGTCCCATTTTATTTTCAACAACCATTAGATTGCTTAGCTTAAACTTTTGCTTGTAGTTTTGCTCTTTTAGCCAAGCTCTAAGATCTTGGGATATTTCTTGTGATGATTTGTCTCTTACTCTTCCCGTAGGATCATAATAAAAAGTAAGGTAAGGAGTAATATACTTATCGACAAAGTTTGAAGTTTGAACCTTCTGTAATTCTATGGCAATATATCCAACATAAGGGTACAATTCAGCAGACCCCGTAGCACTTCTTCTGTAGCCTGCAGTAGAACTTACATGTTTTGCAAAAAATCTGTCTCTATCTTTTAAAATACTTTTTTCCAAAGTCTGAACAATCTCTAGTGACTCTTCTAAAGTAGTTGTAGGCTTAGCCTTAAATGTAATGTTGATTGATGAAGAATCAAAGGGCTGAAACATCTGAAACTTTGAATTTTGCACGCCGTAGTAGATCAAAGCAGGTACGATTATGACAAATGTAAGTAAGAAAGTCTTTTGGTACTTTACAAGCTGTTTTAGAACTCTTAGGTAAAGTGCATTTACTCTGTTCCATGAGAGCGTTCTTGATTTTGCAGAGAGTGTGTGTGATGCATGAATAGGCAAAAATATAAACGACTCAATAAGAGAAGCAATAACAAGGGCAGAAAAAGCTATAGGTATAAGTTGTATGATTTCTCCGAGCCTTCCACTTAGCATCAGTAGAGGTATAAAAGAAAAGAGTGTAGTTAAAGATGCAATAGTCACAGGTTTAGCCATCTCTTTTGTACCCAAAAATGCAGCCTCTCTTGGCGAGAAACCTTTTTCTATATACTGTTGTATATTTTCACTCACAACAATAGCATCATCTACAATGATACCGATGGCGATAAGTACACCTATAAGAGAGTTGACATTGATGCTGTAGCCTGTAAAGTAGAAGTATATAGCACCCATAACAAAAGATGTAGGAATCCCTAAAGCGATAATAAATGCTATACGGATATTTATAAGTATTGCAGTTAGCACTGTGATTAGAATAACACCAAGCATGATGTTTGAAATAACAATATTTAGTCTGTCTTTTATTACGGTTGATCTGTCTAGTCTAATATCAAAACTAACATCTTTGACCTTCATCTCAGATATGACTTTTTTGATATTTTTAGAGATTTTTAGTGCATCTCCTTTTGGGTTTTGTGAAACTGCAAGTGTGATAGAATTTTTTCCGTTCATACTCGCAAGCGTAGATGCATCTTCGTATTTTTTACTTACTTTGGCTATTTCTTTTAGCTCGATGCGTTGATCGTTTATGTTTAAGATAGTATTTTCAAGCTCTTTAGCCTGTCTTTTGTCATTGTGCGTAGATATATAATACTGCTGTTTGAGGTTTTCTATTTCACCAAGAGGAAAAATATATGAGACTTCTGAAAATACACGCAATACTTCATTTAGAGAAATATTGTAAGCATTAACTTTTTTTTCATCTATGAGTACTTCATAAAAGAGCTCAGAATCTCCAAATATGGTTACATCTGATACATCTTTAATAGAAAGAAGTTTACTTTTAAATTTTTTAGATAGTTCTTTTAATTTATTTCTAGGCACATTGTCAGAGAGCATAGATACATGCATAATACTTCTTGAGTGTGCAACACCCCTTATGATAGGATCATCCATATCACTAGGAAGATTTACTTTTATTAACGATATTGCATCTTCAGTTTTACTAATTATGTCTGTCTTATCTGCATCTTTTTTTAGTTCTAGGATTATGGCAAATCTACCAGGAGAGACTACAAATGTAACACTATCCACGCCGACAATGTTTTTTACTTCATCTTCTATCTCTTGTACCGCCATATTGTTTAGTGTATCTACAGATGCACCATTATATGAACCTCTTATTGTTATAGAGTTAGGTTCAATAGATGGAGATATTTCTTTTGGAATCTGAGTATAGGCATAGACGCCCATTGCAAAAAGCAGGAAAAATAGTATATAGTTTATTTTATAATTGTCAATAAAAAAGTTTAATACTCTTTCAAACATTTGATTAGTCTACCTCGTTTTCATATGTATAAGACTCATGTGCTAAAATCGCTGCTCCGTATGAAGTAGTGATTTGTGGAAAATCCGGTATAAATATCTTCATGCCTAGTTCATTCTCAATGGCATGAACCAAACCGCCGTTAAGAGCGGGACCGCCATCAAAATAGATGTTCTCTTTTATACCGACTCTTTTTACAAGCTTGATGATTCTTTTTGCTATAGAGTAGTGCACTCCGGCAACTATATCTTCCACGCTATTGTCATTTCCTAAAAGTCCAATTATCTCAGATTCTGCGAACACAGCACAAGTACTGTTTATAGCTAAGGGAGTTCCTTTTGATCTAAAGTGATAATCACCTAACTCGTCAACTTCAAGTTCCAAATTCATTGCGACTACATCTAAAAATTTTCCAGTTCCAGCAGCACATCTGTCATTCATAGCGAAGTTTACTACATTTCCTTCACTATCGAGTGAAATTGCCTTAGAATCTTGACCACCTATATTGATTATGGTCTTTATTTCACACTTATCCTGCGCAGCAGCTCTTGCCCCAACTGCATTTGCAGTTATCTCACTTATGTTTTCATCTGCTTCTTTAAAAAGTTTTCTTCCATATCCTGTTGATACGGTATAAACTAAATCTTTTTCATCAATGTTAAGCTCGTTTAGCATATCTTTTAAACTCTGTTTTGCATACTTATAAAACATACTTCCGCTGGCACTTATTCTATGTCCGACTAATTGCTTATTTTCATCTACCAGTGCAACTTTAATGGCAGTTGAACCTATATCTATTCCCGCAAAATACTGCATTAACGTTTCCTTCTTCTATTTTTAAGAGATTCTACAAAAGCTTCGATTCTGGTTGTAAGCTGTCCCATATGACTAGGGGAGTAATCACTTTCAAGATAAATAATCGGTATACCTTCTTTTTCCATTGCATCTAAAACAGATCTCTGTTCCATCTCGTATACTTGGCATCCCGCAAATGCTTGATAAACAACACCATCAGCCTTATAATCTTTTACCAAATCAATAATTCTTCTTTTTCTATCTTCATTTTTTGTAAATATAGGACAAGTACAGCCTTTGAGGTATCTGTCTGCAACACTATCAATCATGTCATTTACAAACCACTCATCAACGCTTACCATATCGTTAAACATTCTATTTGAAGAACATGTCTCATCTGCAACGATTATGGCATCTGAGAGTTCTATGAGAAGAGGTACTTTAAGATTTGGAAATATTGGAGGGGAACCGGTATAGACAATCCTTGGACTTCTTTTATGAGCAGCACTGAACTCATCTTCCACTCTTTGTTCACACTCTTGTACAAGGGCATCAACAGCTTCTATCCAGTTATCTATCTTATCAAAGAAAAATGCGTTTGTAACCAAGAACATATCAACTCCTAGTATTGGAGTAGCTATGTTTTTTCTAAGTACATTTAGCTTATGGTATAGATGCTGAGCATAACCTACTTTTTTTATTGCCTCTTTTAACTTTTTTCTTGTTATTTTCTTACCAAGATCAGTAGACAACTCTTTTGTAAACTTTCTAACACTACGTCTCCAATACTCACGACTCTCTTCACTTTCTTTTGTTCTTGGAAATTCCATATCAAAGAGCTTATATCCCATCTCCTCAATAATGGCACCGGATTTTGCTTTTTGGTCACATGTTGTCGGAGATATTACAATATCAGGCTTGTCTGAGAAGTTGTCAGATGCAAACTGACCTACAGTTGCTTTTACGAGAGGACATGCTTTAGAAGGTAGAAAATCGCTTCCTATTTCATCATCAGTATAGAAACCGTTACAGAGTCTTATGGGAACAGCATCTAGAGCGTAAACTATCTCGGCTGGTACTTGGATGCACATTGTTCCGACTTTTATCTTATCGTTATGTAAAGGCTCATGTCTGCAATGAACACTCTCATAAAGATTGTAGAAATAATCCATTGCTTTTGGAGGTTCTTTAAACTCATGTTTTATCTTTTGTAAAACTGTTTTAGCTTCCATAGCTTTATGGCGGTTCTGTTTCTCTTTAGGAGTCTCTATTTTATGCTCTCTCATTTCTTTAGTCATCTTTTTTCTCCAATTCATCCATCTGCATTCTTTTAGCAAATCCACCTTTTGTAGATTTGAATATTGGGTAATTTATAAAGTCCACATGTAGGACATCATCCTCAGGACACGCAGCTACACACTTCATACATAAAATGCAGTCATCTCTGAGTATATTTGTGCTCTTTACATCATCTGCTATATCTTTTATCTGCATATCACAAACTGTGTAGCAGTCACCGCATTTTGTACATTTATCACCATCTTTTTTTAGCTTTAAAAGTGCCGCATCACTAAAGATATAGTGCATTGCACTCATTGGACAGAAAAAACAGAAGAATCTTTTTTTGATGAACGAGCCAACTACAAACAGACCTGTAAAAACTAAACCTAATGTAGTTAAAATCATTGCACTTTTTGTTGAAAAATCCAAACTCCACTGTGAGACATCACCTACAAAAAGAGGTGTTATCATCCTTCCTGGACAAATCGAACAAAATGCAGTTCTCCACTCACCGCCAAGTAGTCCCATACCTACAGCCATAGGTGCTAAAATTACAATTGCAAGTAGAATGTACTTTATTTTTTTTAGTTTATCAAATTGAGGTTGTGTATAAGTGCTGTATCTGATGCCAAGCTTTTTTCTCAAACCTGTTAGCCAATCTTGCATAGTTCCCAAAGGACAAGCGTAACCACACCACGCTTTGTTAAAGACAATAAACCATACCAAAAAAGTTACAAAGCCTATTAAAACGGAGATGCTGGCAACACTGAAGAGTACATCTAAAGGACGAGCCAGTTGATGTTGTAGAGGCAGAAAATAACACATTCCGCCAACTTCTTTGTCATAACCACAAGAAAACACAGGGATGCTATTTCCTAGGTTAATAGAGAAGTAGCCTCCATATATAAAGAGTATAAAGAAAAATAGTTGCAGCCAAAAGCGAAATCTTCGGATATCTGCCTTGTTTATAAAGTCTTTAATTTTTTTCATCAAATCTCACCTCTTTAAAAGGTCTCTCTCTTCTTTTTCTAAACCAGTAAATAGCAAATCCGGATAAAATCGCAGTGGCTGTTGCAGCAAACAAACCGTAAGCGTAAGAGCTGTACCCACTCTCTGCCGGATAGTAAAGAGATGTGTAAGTTGATGAGTGTTTTATATTTTCATACTCTTTATCACTATGCATACCTTTAGCATCTTGCGTATAAGTTGCAGTTAGTAAAAACTCACTTTTATGTCTTCTATCAAACTTGTTCCACTGGGGAAAATAATCTTGTAAAAGTGTGAAAGTAGCAATCCCACTTTTGTCTGTTTTAACAGTTTTAGACCATCCTGTTTTTGTAGACAGGGTTAAGTTAGCACCTTCTATAGGTTTAGAGTTAAGTATTACTTTTAGTCTTATCTTATCACCAGAGTATAGACGATGATAAAATGTTTCACCATCTTCACGCACTCTTAAAATATCAAAAGCAACCTCTTTAATGCTATGTGCTGACATCTTCTGCTCATCATAAATAGCATCGTTACTATGGTTAAATCTCATAAACTCATATTTTGCAGTATTTGAATATAAGGTATTATTATTTACATTTTCATCTGTATAAAACAGGTTATAGTAACCATTGTTGGGCATTTTAAAACTGACAGATTTACAACCGTCTTCTTTAGATTGTTCAACTTTTGTAACTTTTAAGTTAGCATCTAGAAGATAAAGACCAGCATTGATATCACTTATACAGTTCTTTTTACCAGAATCATCTTCAAAAGTAGGCCACACTTTTTTTGATGGAACCCAGTTTCTTCCTCCACCATGACTGTGTCCTCCACCATAAGAGTTTTTCTTTTTGGCTACTGGGTTAGTGTCTGTAAAATATATGACATCTTCCATTAAAATTGAATCAGATGATGTAAAGAAGTATATGAATGA
>JAQIBW010000116.1 GCA_027858865.1 Sulfurimonas sp.
TCAATATACATCATATGTGGAAGAATTTCATTTGGAAGAAGAACGGTCAGTTTATAAGAAGCTTTTTTAGCTGCATTAATATTGTTTAATCCAAGTGCAATAATTGTATCTAGGGCTAAGTAAAGTGGTCTTTGCTTATAGTCTTTATCTAGCCAGTCTGCTGCGGAGATGATATTATTATTGCTTATATACAGAAGTGTTTTATAAAAATCTATCTTTTCACTTGGCTCCTCTAACGATATAGAGTCTTTAACAATTACAGTTAATTTAGCACTTTGCTTATTAATAAGTTGACCCGTCATTATGGAAAAAATACCAGAAAGGTAGTTCTTTGCATCTAAATGATATGAGAGAAGAAAATGCTTATGTGCCTGTGTCATATTTCCCATTTGAGCATAAGTTAGAGCAAGGTTATAATGAAGTATAGAGTGTTTTGGTTGAAGTTTTACAAGTTCTTGTAAATCAGAATTAGACTCTCTTAGCTTAAATGATAAAGCTTTTTTAATAGCTTTAACAATCCCTTGATTTACATTAGATGCTGATGCACTTCTCTTTAAATACTCTTTAGCGGATGGTATGTTGTCAATATAAATATTGGCATTTCCTTTTTGAATATAGCTAATAGTCTGATCTGCATTAAAAACTTTATATGGTGAAAAATAAAATATTTTTAGATAGTTAAATGTTTTGTCATTTTTGATTCTATCTCTATATCGAAGTTGTGCTTTTAGTGGATCAAAAAGAGACTCTTTTAAGTTTACAGATATAGGATATGGTTTATACACTTCTTGGGGAAACATATCTGTTACATTTTTTATCTGTTTACCGGCAGTTTGTACTCGCCCTGATTTTAGGTTTATTAGTGCTTGGGCTAAAGCAGATTTAACTGGTTCAATATTTTTCACAATAGATTCTGCTAAATATTTTTGTGCAAGTGTCAAATCACCAATTCTTGCATAGAGCATCGCAATACTAAAAGAGTCATCACTTTGAAAGTTCTTTTCCATTGCCTCTATAGCTTTGTAATCATTTGAGTAAAGTGCATTTATCTTTGCTCTTAGATGCTTTTGCGTTGTTGGATATTCATTACTAGTTGGATTTTCTAAAGCACTGAGTGCTTCAAGATAATTTTTATTATAGTAATTTATTAATGCATAATAATAAGAGTATTGAGGTGAATTTTTTTCTTTTGCAAGATATGCATAGGCTAAGTCTATATAGTAATTAAAGCCTTTTTTATCTTTTAGATGCAAAGAACAAACTGCTGCATTTATTGCACTTACGCATCGTTTTTCATCATTTAATATGGCTTTTTTAAAAGTTTGCAGAGCTAAGTCGTAAGTACCATCTTTTAGTTGAGCTACACCAAGATTATATACAGAGATTGCTTCACTATACACCGCAATTTTTTCATATAAAAATAGAGCTTCATCTTTTGATCCTGTAGAATAAAGATAGTTTGCTTTTGCAATCATATTTTCTAATTTACTAGGTGCTATAGGTTTTGTAGTGTCTTTTTCTAGTTTAGTCTCAATAAAGTTCATAGAATTAGTTTGTTTTATATCTGAAGATCTAAAAATAAAAAATAGTACAATGATTACAATTAGAACAAGAAGAAAGGCTATAAGACCGAAGATTAGTATTTTCTTCTTTTTTGAAGAATCATCATCTAAAATAGATTCTGATTCGTGTATTGTGTCGGATCCAGCTGCATCACTCTCTTCAATGATAATTATATCTTCTAGTTGTTCAGCCATTACCTACCTTGTTTAGTCTTTTATAAGCAATAAAAGTACCAAATAATGCTTAAGTGTTTTAATATATTATAGACCTAAATAAGGTTTTAAAACTTCAGGAATATCTATACTTCCATCTTCGTTTTGATTATTTTCCATAATAGCTACTAATGTTCTACCTACAGCAAGAGAACTACCATTTAGTGTATGAACCATAGAGTTTTTCTTTCCATCTTTATAACGGATTTTTGCGCGTCTTGCTTGAAATTCTCTTGTGTTACTTATAGAACTTATTTCGCGATATTGGTTTTGTCCAGGTAACCAAACTTCGATATCGTTTGTATAAGCAGCACTAAATCCTAAGTCTCCTGTACATAGATTAACTATCCTATGTGGAAGTTCTAGTGCAGTTAAAATATCGGATGCAGTCTGCACCATTTCATCAAATATCGCTTCACTTTCCTCAGGCTTTACTATAGCAACTAGCTCAACTTTGTGAAACTGATGTTGACGAATCATCCCTCGTGTATCTCTACCTGCAGCACCTGCTTCTTTTCTAAAGCATGATGTATATGCAGTCATTTTCTTAGGTAGTTCATCTGCTGATAAAATCTCATCTTGGTAAAGGTTAGTAAGAGGAACTTCTGCTGTTGGGATTAAGAAAAGTTCTTGTCCTTGCACCTTGTACAAATCATCTTCAAACTTTGGAAGCTGACCTGTTCCCTCTAATGCAGTTCTATTTACAAGTGCAGGAACACTAACTTCATCAAAACCTCTTTTGGAGTTGAAATTTAACATGAAATTTATAAGAGCACGTTCAAGTTTCGCACCCATTCCAAAAGATACACTAAAACGGCTAGTTGCTAGTTTTACACCACGTTCAAAGTCTATCCAACCATTTTCCTCAGCTAACTCCCAATGCTCCTTAGGAGTAAAACTAAACTCTTTTGGAGTTAAGACTTTTTTTAGCTCAATATTATCATTTTCATCTTCACCATCTGGTACAGAATCATCTGGTATATTTGGAATAGCCATAGCTATGTTCTCGAACTCTTCTGGTGCATTTCTTTTAATGTCAAGTGCTTCATTTATTACGATTTTATTTGCATCTACTCTTTGCTTGAGTTCGCTAATATCCTTACCTTCTCTTTTGTAAATACCAAACTCTTTACTCATTGAGTTTTGTAATGCTTGTAGTGTTTCAAAGCTTGATTTTGCTTTTTTTAATTCTTCGTTTTTTATCCTTAAATTTTCAATAAGTGTAGCATCTACACCTTTACGCATTAGCTTCGCGCTAAGCATATCAAAATCTTTTTGTAGTAGTTTTAAATCAATCATAATTTTCCTAATAAATTTGGCATATAATAAGTTATGTGATTATATCAAAATATAAACTAAATGTTTGTAGATAATTGTTGTACAATTATGGTACTATTAAGTAAAAAGTGGTCGACAAGGGATGTTTTTATGGGTTACAGAGCTAAATTTATAAATAGAATTGTTTATATGGTTATAGCTGCGTGGTCTGCTTTAATGTTAGTCGTTGGACTTGTCTCTATGTATCAGGATTATGCTTACGCAGATTTGCTAGCAAAAAATGAAGCTGTTGTTAGTGTTAACAAAGATTTGGCATATCGCTCATGGGTCTCTTCTCACGGTGGAGTATATGTACCAATCACAAAAAGAACTCCTCCAAATCCGTATCTTTCACGTATCAAAAACCGAGATGTAAATACAACGTCTTCTCAACAATTAACACTTATGAATCCTGCATATACACTCTCTCAAATGATGAAAGACTATAGTGAACTATATGGTACAAAAGGGCATATAACAAGTAGAATTCTTATGAATCCTAAAAATAAACCAGACTCTTGGGAAGAAAAAGCACTTGAAAATATAGAAATCACTAAAAAGGCTATATATACAAAAACTCTTATTGATGGAGAAGAGTATTTTCGTTATATCAGACCTCTTGTAACAGAAAAGTCATGTCTGAAATGTCACGCATTTCAGGGCTACAAAGTCGGTGATGTACGTGGTGGAGTTTCGGTTTCTATACCTATGAAAAGATATTATTCAGAAGCTTTAACAAATACACTTTTTACTTCAGCAATAATATTTTTTATTTACTTAATAGGTATGGGTGTAATACTTTTTGGAAAAAAGAAAGCAAAAGACATAGTAGAAAATAAAATTAAAGATTATCAACAACATATATTTTCTTTGGTAAATATCATAGAAAAAAGAGATAGTTATACGGCCGGACATTCACAAAGAGTTGCAAAATATTCGGTTCTTATAGCTCAAGAGATGGGATTTAATGAAGATAAATTAGATGATATACACAGAGCATGTATGCTCCATGATATAGGTAAAATTTCAATTCCTGATTCTATACTTTTAAAGCCCGGTAAGTTAAATACGCTTGAGTATGAAATTATTAAAGAACATGTTGTTATGAGTTATGAACTTTTAAATACTGTAGATATTTATAAAGATATAGCCGAAATTGTTCGTCATCATCATGAACACTATGATGGAAGAGGGTATCCTCAAGGACTTAAAGGTGATGAAATCCCGATATTGTCTCAAATAATGACAGTCGCAGATGCTTTTGATGCTATGACAACAAATAGGATCTATAAAGCCAGAAAGAGTGTTAAAAGTGCAATTGCTGAACTAAAATTGTTTGCTGGCAAACAGTTCAATTCTGAGATTGTAAAAGCAGCAAGTGTATCACTAAAAGAGATCAAAGTTGAGTTGACAACTACACAGCTTCCTAAAACTAGAA
>JAQIBW010000210.1 GCA_027858865.1 Sulfurimonas sp.
GTATGAATTATCTTGTCTAGTCCAGATTCTTCTATGCCCAGTTCTGCTAAAAATTCACTAGCTTCTTCTTCGTCAAGTCCACATAACTCTTCTTCTATTTTTGCGCATAAAGTGACAACTTCTGCCCCAACTTCTGCAGCGTGTACTCTTACTTGTTTTACGTAGTCATTCTCTTCCAAAAGAGAGTCTTCATCTACATTTGCACCATAAATAACTTGTTTATTAGACAAAAATCTAAGTTCTGTATCTAACTCTTCAAACATAGGGTCATTAATCTTAGCAAATGAACTAACAGGCTTAATATCATCCAAATGCATTTTTAATTCATTTGCAAATTCATAAGCCGCACGAACAGTTTTATCAGCTTTTTGAGTCCTAAATAGTCTGTCAACTTTTTTATCAAGTTGTTGAATATCTGCAAATATAAGTTCACTCTCAATAATCTCTATATCACGAAGAGGGTTTATAGCACCTTCTACATGTGTTATGTTATCATCATCAAAACATCTAACCATATGTAAAATAACTTCTACTTCACGTATATTTGAGAGAAATTTATTGCCAAGACCCTCTCCAGCTGAAGCCCCTTTAACAAGTCCCGCAATATCAACAAAATCTACTGTTGAATACTGAATACGATCAGGATTTACTATTTTTGCAAGTTCAGCTAATCGAGTATCTGGAACAGGAACTACTGCTTTATTTGGTTCTATTGTACAAAATGGATAATTTGCACTCTCAGCATTTTGCGCTTTTGTTAAAGCATTAAAAGTTGTTGATTTTCCAATATTTGGAAGTCCTACTATTCCTACACCTAATCCCATTATTTCACCTCTTCATTGCTTTTTTCTATCATCCAGTATAAGTTCATTCTCACACCTGCTCCACTTGCTCCACACTGGTTATATCCCCAATCTTTTTCAACATATGCAGCTCCTGCAATGTCTAGATGAAGCCATTTATCTTTGTACTCATCTTCTACAAAATTGTCTAAAAACATTCCAGCTGTAATTGCTCCACCATAACGGGATGAGCCTATATTACAAAGATCTGCAATAGAGCTTTTTATTAGTTTTTTTAAGTATCTGTTAAAAGGAAGCGTTCCTGTTAACTCTCCACTTTTGTTTGCTGCTTTTGCAAGAGAGAGTTTTAGTTCGCTTGAGTGTCCCATAATACCAGTTGAGTACTCACCAAGTGCTACTACACAAGCACCAGTTAGAGTAGCCATATCTATTAAGAAGTCTGGTTTTTGCTCACATGCATAACACAAACAATCAGCTAAAACTAAACGTCCTTCAGCATCAGTATTTCTTATTTCTATTGTTTTCCCATTTTTTGCGGTTAGAACATCATCAGGTTTATATGCGTCAGGTCCTATTGCATTCTCAGTTGCTCCTACGATTGCATGAACTTCATAAGGAAGTTCAAGTTCAGCTGCCCCTTTGAGTATTCCAAGAACCGCCGCAGATCCACCCATGTCTGATTTCATAGTAACCATATGCTCGCCTGGTTTTAAAGAGAGTCCACCAGTATCATAAGTTAAACCTTTTCCAACGTAAACAAATTTCTCTTTTGCACTCTTTGGTTTATAAACTACATGTATAAGACGAGGCGGTATATGAGAAGCTCTATTTACTGCTAAAAATGCACCCATTCCTTGTTCTTCCAAAAACTCTTTTCCGTAAGAGTTACATGTAACATTAGGAATTGATTCCAAATTTTTAGCAATTTCTTCTAGTTTTAAAGAGTGCATTTCATAAGGAATTTCATTTACTAAATCTTTTGCAAAGTTTGTGGCATTTGCTATAGTGATACCAGCATCTTTAGCTTTGTTTGCAGTTTGTACAGAAACCTCTACTTTTTCATAATCTTCAGTAGAAATTATAATAGTTTCTATTTCAAGTGGATTTTTTTTACTCTTGTATTGTTCGTAAGAGTAAGACCCAAGTATAAATGCTTCGCTCATTGCTTTTATATTTGTACCAGGACACTCATCAGAGTAAGTCCCGATTTTTATAGTTTTTGCTTTTGTTTTTTTTGCAACATTGATAGCTTTTGCAACTGATAATCTTATCTCATCAGCGTCAATACTGTCGCAGCC
>JAQIBW010000045.1 GCA_027858865.1 Sulfurimonas sp.
TGTATCACAATGTTAATTCTAGTTTATTACGAATTCATCCAGATAAGAAGTAAAGCGTTAATAAGTAACATAATTATAAATCCACTCTTGTAAAAAGTGAGTGGTGAACGCTCAATAAGGGTAGCATCTTTTGGAAAAAAAGGTTTTACCTTTTCAGGACGCTTTAGCTCAAAATTCATCTCAGAATAGTGTTCATACCTGCGTTCTTTGTCTATAGCTATTGAGCGGAGTATGACACTATCTAACCAATCAGGAATATTACTATTATATTTACTTGGTTTCTTTGCTTCTTTAAATGATGGAGATTGAAAAGGTTCTATCTCTCCATATGGATATTTTCCAGTAAGAGCAAGATAGAGTGTAACTCCGATAGAGAAGATCTCACTCGACTCACTTATGGACTCACCTTTAAATCTTTCAGGAGATAAAAAGCTGGGAGTTCCGGCTTTTGTATTTTTAGAAAAGATCTCTGTAATACTTCCATAGTCTATAATCTTAAACTCTAAATTTTCATCATTATCTTTTGCTATCATCACATTTGGAGGTTTGATGTCTCCATGAACCAAGTCATACTTTAGTAAAAACTGTGACATATCTAAGAGGGTAGAGGCTAACTCAACCGCATCGTCTATAGTTAGTTGTTTATGAGTCAGATAACTATCCAAATCTTCACCGACAAAAAGCTGCATAACGTAGTATCTGGCAGTTCTGTTTTTAGGAATAACTGCTTTTGGAAAAAAGTCAGCCTTAAGTCTTTTTGCATTCCAAGCTTCTTTTACAAAGAGGTCTAAAATTATTTCATCATCTATAGCCTCAGTAGGAGCAAACTTAACTACATATTGCTTTGTTTTTTTAGAACATAACCATGTACGGTCATTTTGAATAAGCGACTTTTGAAGTGTGTAGCCATCAACGACTTGATTGACTTTTAAAGATTCAGGAATAATAAGTTTCTGTTGTTTTAGTTTTTCAACTTCATTTGCTTCAGAAATTTCGAGAACTACAGCAGTTGTGTCATCTGGAAGATTATCTTCTACTAGTTTAGAGGCTTTTTTAACTAAGAAAGAAGCACCAAGTGAGATACCCGTCTCAAGACGGTTTTCGCTCATAAGATTATAAAGACCGTCACTGCATAAAAGTATTTTGTCATGCTTTTGAATGATATTTTCAAAGTAGTAAGGCTCTACATCCTTGTCTATTCCTATAGCTTGAGTCAGTACATTTTCATATCCAGACTCGTTCATAGCATGGTCAAATGATAGTTGATTTATTTTTGTATCTCTGTATAGATATACTCTAGAGTCACCAACATTCGCACCATGAAGTTTATTTCCCTCTATGACTACGATAGTTAAGGTCGTGACTAATTCTGTTCTCTCATAGTTTATCATTGATTCTTGATATAAAATCGAGTTTATTGAGCTTATAAATGTGATTATAGACTTCTCTATACTCCATGTCTTTGGGCGTATTTTAAAATTATTTATAAGATAAGTTGTAACTCTCTTGGCAGCCTCGGCACCTGCCTCGGCACTTCCCACACCATCACAAACTATACCTACGGTTAAATTACCTATAGTCTTGATATCGTAAAAATCATCACCGGTTAAATCTTTAGCTTTTGCAAGTGAAAAACCTGATGTTTTTATGTTGTTGTTTTGCATGTTAAACTTTCTTTTTTGTAAAATATATAAAGAGTCCTAGAGCTACAATTAAGATGGATACACCACCTATTAGATAAAAAGCATGAATCATATGCGAGTAATCATCTATAGCAATTTTAAATACTACCATAAGAGATTCTATTAGTAAAGCAATAATAATGGTAATTGAGAATTTCGTTAATACTCTATACTCTTCGTTGGAGTTTTTGGAGTAGCTCTTAAAGACTACTTCTTGCGCTAAAACAGTTTTTGCAAGATCAAAGATTGCAAGACCTAGTGTTAGAGCAATAACGGGTTTAAAAATCGCTTCTATTGATAGTCCATCTTTAAACAACAATGAAGATATAAACTCATAAACCGAGTAACCAATAGTAAATAATGCCAAGACCATCATAATGTTGGCAGTTAAAAAGTAAAAACTTTTACTTACAAAGTTAAAGCCTTTATGAACTTCTATAAGACTTAACCTTTGGAGTAGGGCAGATATATTAAAGTCTAGAAAATA
>JAQIBW010000081.1 GCA_027858865.1 Sulfurimonas sp.
CAATAATAGACGATAAAAAAATAGTTTATGAAGGTAGTTTAGACAATATAAAAAACACCAACAGTAAATTCATACAAACATTTTTTAGGGGAAATTTTGAATAATAAAGTTAACTATACGGTAGTGGGGTTAATGGTTCTAGTAGGGGTCATTTTAATGTTAGCGTTTACTTACTGGCTACTTAAACCATCAGAAGAGACACAAGTCCAAAAGTTCAAGATACTCTTTGATGAGTCTGTTCTGGGACTGAATATTGATTCTGCTGTTAAATACAGAGGGATTGATGTAGGTAAAGTAACAAGACTAAGAATCAATCCTAAAAATTCCGAACAGGTTGAAGTACAAGTAACTATACTTAAAAATACACCTATTAAAGAGACTACAGTGGCAAAATTGACATCTCAGGGTATTACTGGACTTAGCTATATCAACTTAAGTTTGGGAGATAATGGTGCTGCGAGACTTAAAGCAAAAAAGGGAGAGGAATACCCTGTTATCAAAACTGAAGCTTCATTTTTTGAACGATTTGAGAAATCACTTGGAAGTGTCTCTACTAAACTATCTAAAACATTAAGTGGTACAGAAAAGCTTTTAGATGAAAATAATCAAGAGCAGATAAAACTACTATTAAAATCAACAGCATCTTTTATGACTCAGATGGATAAGCTACTGACTGATGAAGCAATAGCCAACTTGCACTCGTCAATTAAAAACTTAAACAACGCTACAAAAAAGATAGATGTAATGCTACCAAAAGTAGAAAGCTTTGTCGATAATAGTGTTATTTGGGAAAATAAAATTGCTAAAACATTCGCATCTATCATGAACAGTTACCTTGGGATACAAGATGCTATGGATAAATTTAAACAAGCAGTTGAGGGTGGAGACTTTAACATAAAAGAGATATCTACTGATATTGTTCCTACTATGAATAATACGCTAATCGAATTACAACATTTAATGATAAGAATAGAGGGTGCATTAAACCAGTATGAGAGAAGTCCTGGGGATATACTATTTAAACAAGAAGAGATTAAAAAAGGTCCAGGGGAGAAATAATGGTAAGAGTTTATTTTGCAGTATTACTTGTATTTTTATTATCAGGTTGTTCAACAATAGAGCCTGCGGTTACAGAGTATAAACTATCTCTAAAGGCACTAAATCATAGCAGTGATTCAAAAGAGTGTAGAGATAAGTCACTAAAAGTTTCACAAGCATTCAGTTCAAGCTCATTAATGTCTTTGCAGATGAACTATGTGTTGGATGGTCATAAAATCTATGCTTACTCACAAGCACAATGGAATAACTCTCCAAATAAAGAGATATCATCTAAAGTAGTTAAGGCTCTAAGAGAATCTAAACTGTTTAAAAACACTCAAAACTCAAAATCAAGAGGCAAGGCTGATTTGATTCTAGAGATAAATATAGAAGACTTTATGCAGTACTATAGTAAGGATTTAAGCCAGTCACATGTTAGAGTTGAAGTTAGCTTTACCTTGATTGATTCAATAACTAGCGAAGTCATAGCGACAGAAACTTTTAGTGCCAAAAAAGAAGCTAGTTCGCTAGATGCCCCAGGTGGAGTGAAAGGTTTAGATGCAGCACTTACTAATGTACTAGGACAAGGTTTAGATTTTTTAAATGAGGTTTGTAAGTGATAAAAGAGAAAGAATATAAAAAGAGAAGAGAATTACTAGCACAAAAGTTAGCTAAGAACTCATTAACAATTCTTTTTAGTACAGATAACAAAACTCGTTCAAATGATACTAACTATCCATATAGACAAAACAGTAACTTCTACTATCTTACAGGTTTTAAAGAGGATAACTCTTTCTTAGTTATTGTAAAAAGTAAAAAAGAAACAAAGACCATACTTTTTGTTCATCAAAAAGATGAAGTTTATGAACTTTGGAATGGAAAAAGATTAGGTGAGATTGAAGCAAAAAAAAGATTTTTAGTTGATGCTGTAGTTGTAAGTAAAGATTTTAAAAAGAGTATAAAAAAGCTTAGAAAAGATAAAAAATACCTATACTATGACTTTGGTGAAGAACTCTCAAAAGC
>JAQIBW010000290.1 GCA_027858865.1 Sulfurimonas sp.
TCATCCAAGCTTCTTTATGAATAGGCATAGTAACAACTGCATCTGCTTTTTTGTCTTCACAAAGTTTGATAGCACTCATAAAAGAGTCATATGAGTACTTTCCAGATGCAGAACTTACAACTCCGACTTCTATCTCAAATTCACCATCGACAGGATGCAATGCAAAAGATTCAGGAAGTTCTACATTTAAAAGTTTTGTAGCTTGTGAGAGCATCTCTTGATTGATGCAGTAGATAGGATTACAAAGTTTGGAAACTTCTTCGTGAGCTTTTAGAGCTATCTCTATTCCCACACCGTTTAAGTCACCTATGCTGATGGCAATATTTGGTTTCATTTTTGATTTTCCAATATTTTTTTAGAATTTAAAGCAGTTACTACTTTTTTACCAGTTCTTGCTTCAAGTTCTTCTTTTGCTATTTTAGCAACATTTCCACCTTGTTTAGCTACTTTCTTACTTTCATCTAAATCTTTAGGACTGACAGCTTGAGATATGTCTTTGGTAGAAGCTTCTGCAAGCATATTTAGTATAAGTTCCGTATTTGTCATATTATCTCGTAAGTTTTCTTTTTTTAATCCCTTTAATACTTTGTATTCTTTAGTTGTTTTATCTGCCCAAGTTTTTGTAATGATATCAGTTAAAGTTGCAAACTCTAGCCCTTCTTGTATGTCTCTATCTTTCCACTCATCGGTTAACTCTTTTCTTATCTCAATACTTTTTAATCTCTGATTTATCCAGTTTTGAGAATAACCTAATTCTAAATACTGTTTTAGTGCTCTATCGATACTGATTTCAGGGTCTTGCATCTCATCAAGTCGCTCTTTTGCTAAAGTTGCTAACCAAAGTTTAAATGGCTCTGCTTTTGGTGATGGAATAGACTGAATAAGTCTAAAGAGTTGTTGGGTACTTGCTACATCAGTAAGCCTCATTTTCCCATCGGATGCTTTCATTTTCAACTGTCCGATTTTTTCGGACACTTCGCTTCCCTCTTTTTTTAACTTTGCTTTTAAATCACTCCAATACTTTCTAGGTCTATCGTTCTCAGTCAAAACTTCAATAACATCTATTATAGAGACATACCATTCTTCTATATCTTCATCCCACACAGTTCGAACTTGTTTCTCTTCAAATATTTTTATAGCATCTTGTTGATTCATTTTATCTATCCTTAATGATTTCACATACCATAGTATAAAATATATATTTTGTTGAAAAGTTTGTCATTTTGTCATTTTTTTTTGAATTAGTTATCTTACAGTAAGTCTCTTCATTTCTCTAACAGCATCCGCTAAACCACAAAATACACTTCTAGCGATAATACTTTGACCAATATTCAACTCAGTTATTTCTTCTATGTCCATCATATATGAAACATTGTGATAGTTTAGTCCGTGACCTGCTGCAACTTCTAGTCCGAGTTTTTTAGCATGAGTCGCTGCTGTTTGAATATCTTCTAAGGATTTTTCAAGTCTGCTTGCAAGCTCATAACGAGGAAGTTCAAGCTCTTTTACAGAGTGGTTTGAGTGTGGGAGTGAAGAGTTTAACATTGCGAATAAGTTAGAAAATAAACCAGTATGAAGCTCAACCATCTCTGCGCCTAACTCTTTTGACTTTTCCATAGCTTCCATAGTCGGGTCTACAAATAATGAAACGGGGATTATGGAGTCATGAAGTTGCTCGATGGCATAAGCTATCTCATCTTCATAAGTAAAAACATCGAGTCCACCCTCTGTTGTTACTTCTTCTCTTTTTTCAGGAACCAAAGTAGCACGGTGAGGTCTTAAGCCACTTACAATATTTAAGATATCTCTGTTAATAGAACACTCAAGGTTTACAGGTAACTGTGAGTGAAGCATAATGTTCTTAGCATCTATGTCTTGTATGTGTCTTCTGTCTTCACGAAGATGTATCGTAATCTGGTCTGCACCATTAGCACAAGCTACATTTAGAGCGTTTAAAATGTCTGGATCGTTAACTCGTCTTGCTTCTCTTAACACTGCTACATGGTCGATATTTACACCTAACTTCATACTACTCACTATTTTTCTCCTTTAGCACTTTTAACAAAGTCTAAATAATCTTTTTCTAAATTTTGATGGTTGATTATATCTCCCATATGTACTTGTACAACTTTTTTTTCTTTGTATGGGGCATTTTTAAAAACACTTTCTAAGGCATCGTTTATAAAAACAGGAACAACATCAAGTTGATTTGCTTTTGCAATCTTTTGTGCTCCACTTTGAAACTCTAAAATATCGGGTGTTTTGTTTCTCTCACCTTCTGGGAAGATATAGATGTTAAAGTCATCTATCTTTGAGAGTGTTTTTTTTATCTCTTTGAAAAACTTTAAAAGTCCTCTTCTATTTTCCAAGTCAACACTTATGCATCCACTATATCTAAAAAAGTCACCGTAAAATGCGTCGAAAAGCTGTTGTTTAGCTATCCATGTTCCATTTTTACCATGCTTTGAAAACAGATGTTCCATGACTATGATGTCAAGTAAAGAACGGTGGTTTATTGCGTAGAGTATTTTATCTCTTTTTGGTACTTCACCGATTAGTTCTATTTCAATATTTAAATATTCAATCACACCATTAGAGTATGATTGTCTATCTTTTGAGAGCTGTTTATATGCTGGTTTAAGAGATATAAACGGGTGGAAATAGGTCTTTTTAAAAATCTTTATATGTTTGTATCCAAGTTCTATCATAAAGATGAACTTGCCTAATGTTTTTATCATAAATGCTATTTAGAACGATGCCCAGGGTGTTGGTAGTCATTTCTTTCACAAGCTGTGAACATTGTAACAGCTCCAAGTGTTAGTATAATTGTTAATATTATTGTTTTCATTTTTATCCTTTAGTTAGAAACTATTTCTTATTATATCATTGATTTTATTTATGTTATGCGTATTTGCAAAACAGCTTTTATCTCCACATATCATAAACTCTGAATCTTGACTTACTTTCTTATGTACAAACGGATAGTCTAAACTACTTAGTTCGTAAGCATTTGCATCTAGGCTTGAAGCGTTAGATTTTATGACTCTATCACCTTTTATATGTCTAAGAGTTTGGCGTAACATATATGGATATATTACAGGTCTTCTTCCTAACTCGTATGAGTTGTACTCTAAAGTTTTAAAAGCAAAATGAGAGTATTTTTCATCTTCTAAAAGAGTTCCTAAAGAGATAAGCACATCTACCATAATGCTAACTGAACTTGTGTAAGTATTGTCGGCAATGTCGGCCTTCGTTTCAAACTCTCCGTTGCTAAAGTTCCATGTACCTTTAGTGTAAAACTCTTCTAAAGCAGTATTGGCAAATCTTTGAGCTTGGATAAGATATAGCTCATCTTGAGTGGCGTTGTAAGCAGATATAAGAGCTTGTGAAAGATATGCATAGTCTTCTAAGAAAGCTCCTACTTTGGGAGTTTTATGTATAAGAGTTGTATGGTAAAGTTTAGAGTCTATAAACATAGTTTTTAGAAGTGCATCTAGACTTTTTACAGCTCTCTCTTTGTACTTAGCATCTATAGCTCCAAGAGTAAATAGTGCTTTAATCATCATACTTGACCAAGATGTCTGAACTTTTCTGTCTATAAATGGATACTCTCGATTTTTTCTCAAATCTTGTAGAAGTATCTTAACTTTCTCAAAATATGCTGGAACTTTGCCACTGTTAAAACGGATGATATTTTTACCTTCAAAGTTTCCTTCACGTGTTACTTCCATCTCTGTCAGCATCGCTTCTATGTTCTCATAGCCATTATTAGACAAAGTGTTATAAACTTCATCATAAGTGTATATAAAGTAAGTTCCTTCTTCTCCTTCACTGTCAGCATCAGATGCACTATAAAAAAGATTGTCTTCACTCATAAAGTTATGCCAAAAATTTGCACACTGTTTAGCCGTAGCTAAAAAACTCTCGTCTTTGTAAGTCAAGTAAGTGTTTGCATAAAGATCACAAAGTAGGGCGTTATCATAAAGCATCTTCTCAAAGTGAGGAACTCTCCACTCGCTGTCAACTGAGTAACGACAAAAACCACCGTCAACTAAATCGTAAACTCCACCTTTTTTCATAGACTCTAATGTATGAAGAAGCATAGCACGTGCCGCTTTGTCATCATAAAGTTTGTCAATGATTAAAAGTGTTCCAAGTGTAGATGCATGAGGAAACTTAGGAGTTACAGAAAAACCTCCGTTTCTTGGCTCGTAGTTGTTTTTTACTTGAAGCATGAAATTTTTAGTGAAATCTTCTTTTAATACTGTTGCTTGTTTTGGATGCTCTTTCGTGTTTAAAAAGCTATCAACTTCATCAGCATTTTTATATAACTGCGCATCATTTTCTTTTACTTTTGAGCCTATAAGTTTTGTGAGTTCTTTAAACCCCATTCCTTCTATAGAACCTTCACGAGACTCTGGTGGAATATATGTTCCTGCAAAGAATGGTTTGTTTTGAGGAGTACAAAAAATAGATGTTGGCCAACCACCAGCACGACGATTAAGAAGCATATGGACTTCTTGATAATGCTTGTCTATGTCAGGACGCTCTTCACGGTCAACTTTTATACAAACAAAGTGCTCATTTAAAATATCTGCACACTCTTGGTTTTCAAATACAGTCTCTTCCATAACATGACACCAGTGACAAGATGAGTAGCCTATGCTTATAAAAATAGCTTTGTTTTCAGCTTCTGCTTTTGCGAATGCTTCATCACTCCAAGGATACCAATCTACTGGATTTTCTTTATGTTGTTGTAAATATGGTGAGTCTTCTTTTTCTAGTCTGTTTGACATGATAAATTCTTTATATTGA
>JAQIBW010000068.1 GCA_027858865.1 Sulfurimonas sp.
AAGATTTACTTACTATCCTCGCTGTGCTCAGTGCTTACACTCAAAAAGAGTTGGGTTTTATGTGCGAAAGTTGAGTATTAAAATTAAAATTTACAAAGTTGATGTATAATCTATTTAATATAACTAAAGGCTTTTTTTGCAAAACATCCCACATACCCCCGTTCTATATAGAGAAGTCATAGAGACTTTTAAAAACATTGATTCTGGAATTATTATTGATTGTACTATGGGATATGGCGGACACTCTTCAATGATACTAGAAGCAAACCCAAATATTGAGTTAATCGCCATAGATCAAGATCAAACTGCTATAGACTTTTCTACAAAACGCTTAAAAGAATTCGGCGATAGAGTAAGCATCAGAAAAGGTCGTTTTTCATCCGTCATAAAAGATATAATTTCTGAATATGGAGTACAAAGAATCCGAGGAGTTTTAGCAGATATAGGTGTATCTTCACTACAACTTGACCAAAAAGATCGAGGTTTTTCTTATGAGAGTGATAACCTTGATATGAGAATGGATAAAGATGCACCGCTAAGTGCACAGAATGTTGTAAACGAGTACTCTAGCACTGAACTTGAAAATATTTTATTAGAGTATGGTGAACTTAGAAACTATAAAAAAATTGTCTCTGCGATAGTTAATGCTCGTCCATTCTCTTCTGCAAAAGAGTTAAGTGACACAACTAAGCATCTACTGCCACATGGTAAAAAGATTCATCCGGCTACACTTTTGATGCAGGCTATTCGTATAGAAGTAAATGATGAATTAGGTGAGTTGAAGTCACTCCTAAAAAGCATAGAAGATTCAGAGTTTTGTGATGCTATAGTTGCTATCATATCTTTTCACTCGCTAGAAGATAGAATAGTAAAACAAACATACACTAGATGGAGCAAAAACTGCATCTGTCCTGATGATGCTATGAGATGTATATGTTCTAGAGATAATGCCAAGGGAAAAATTTTAAGTAAAAAGCCAATAACTGCTCAAGAGGATGAACTAAAAACAAATCCAAGAAGCAGAAGTGCAAAGATGAGAGTTTTTCATTATGAGCGATAAACACGAACTCCTTGAGGAAGTAGATCAGGTACTAAACAAGAAAAAAAGGCTTGATTTTAGCTACTTGGTTTTTACACTGCTTCTAATGAGTTTTGTAAGTTTGGCTATTTTTCCAAAGATATATATCCAGCAACAAATATATTTTAAAAGTAGAGATATCTCAAAACTAAAAGGTGAGTACGATATACTCGTAGAAGAAAATAGACTGATAAACGCTTCCGTTGAATCTATACGATTTAAAAATCAAATACTAGATACACTTTTTTAAGACTACCCAAGGAAAAAAATGATTCGTCGCTTTTTAGAGTTTGCTATAGATAAACCACTTCTAAATCATATACTTTTAGCTTTTATAGTTTTACTATCAATCTTTGCATATATAAATATTCCTAAAGAGATATTTCCACCTATGAACATGGACAAGATAACCATAAGTGGCGGTTACGCAGGTACATCAGCAGATGTTCTTGATAAGATGGTTGTAAAAACGATAGAAGATGATCTGCAAAATGTAGATGAACTTGAAAACATAAAAACAACTATCAAAAATGGATTTTTCTCTATTATTAGTGACATTAAAACCGGTTCTGATAATATAACTGTTCTTAGTGATGTAAAAGATATAGTCAGTAGTGTTAAAAAAGATCTACCGGCTGATATGTCTGAGCCAATAGCTAAAATACAACTACACAGTTTTCCTCTTGTTCTAATCGCACTTGCCGGAGATAAGAGCAAAAAAGAGTTGTTAAATCTTGCAGAAGATTTGAAGAGTGATTTGAGCCAGTTAAAAGATCTAAGTGACATTACAATCCGTGGAGATGCTGATGAAGAATTAGTCATCACTGTAAACGAACAGAAGCTTTTAGCCTTTGGACTAAACCCATCTATTGCAGTAGCATCTCTAAGAAACATAAGCTCAATCTTCCCCATAGGAACCATAAAAGAGAGAGGGAAGCATCTATATATTTCTACTTTTAATGGAGAGAAAACAAAAGGTAGCATTGAAAATACCGTCATAAGTGTTGGAACTTCAAGAGTTCGCATAGAAGATATAGCAGACATAGAGTTTAAGCTGAGTGATGAGTCTGAACTTTCACATTACAACGGTGCTAGAAATGTATCTATAAACGTTACAAAGTCTAAAGATGGAAATGCTATCGCTTTAGTAAAACAGATTCGTGAAATACTGAAAAATAAGACTAATAAAAGTGAAGAAGTACAGTATGAAATTTATACAGATACTTCTATCTGGATTAAAAACCGCCTAAATACTGTTTTTGCAAATATTGCCTTTGGACTTATGCTAGTGTTTTTAGCAATGCTTATTTTTATCAACCGTGGTATTGCTGTGGTTGTAGCTATTGGTATTCCAGTTAGTTTTATGATAGGTCTTATAACTACGGAGATTATGGGAGACTCACTAAACATGCTCTCACTTCTTGGTGCTCTTATAGCTCTTGGTATGCTAGTTGATGAAGCCATAGTTGTAGCTGAAAATATTTACCGGCATCTAGAAGAGGGTATGGAAAAAAGAGAGGCTGCAATAGTCGGAGCAACTGAAATGTTTCCTGCTGTTTTGGCAGCAACTTTGACTACTATTTTTGCATTTTTACCTATGCTTCTTCTTACCGGAGAGATGGGCATGTTTATAAAAATAATTCCTATCATGATAACTGTACTTCTTCTCTCCTCCCTTTTTGAGGCATTTTACTTTTTACCTCTTCATGCGCATGACTTTCTAAAAGTAGCACATGATGAGAGCTTTACAAAAAAACTTTGGAAGAGATTTGGTTCTTGGCACAGTAAGGCACTGCACTTTGTTTTTAGAGCTAAGTGGATTTCACTCATTGTTATTGTTGTATCTATTCTCTCTTTAACCTTTGTGTTTATCAAAAACTCAAAATTTCAACTCTTTCCTGATATTGATACTACTCAGATATATGTGTATGGAAAAGTAAATGTAAATAGTGAGCTAGAAGATACAGAGAGAATCGTAACAGCGTTAGAGAAAAAACTTTTAGCAAATACTAATGAAGATGATTTTTCTTCTATTACTTCTGTTATCGGCTTTAAAATGGATGCTAAAAATATGGTCGAGACTGGAGATAATCTTTTCCATATATTCATCGACCTAAAAGAGCGTGCACCTACTAATGCGTTTGACACATATATAAGTCCATATCTATCTATAGAATATGATGCAGAAGTACTAACTAGAAAAAACGATGCAGAAGAGATTGCTAAAATAATTGACAAACTTATAGAACCGTTTAAAACACAAAAAGAGAACGGAGATTTACTATATGAAGAACTTGTTGTAAAAGTTCCTGGAGCCGGCGTAGTTGCATCTGATATAGAGATAAGTCTAAGTGGAAAGAGTGAGAAAGATATTTTAGCTGGTGTGAAGTACTTAAGAAGTGAATTAGACAAGATAGAAGGGGTTAATAATTCTTCAGACGATGCAAACCCTGGGGAGAAGGAACTAAAGCTTCGTGTAAATAAGTATGGACAGCAACTAGGATTTAATGAAGAATTGATATCTAAAGAGCTTAGAACGTACTACCTAAAAGGGGAGTATGGCAAGATGTTCAACGACGAAGGTCTTGTTCGCATCAAAATAGAGAGTAGCATCAACAAAAAAATAAGTTCTATAGACAACATAGAGGTTCAAGTGCCTGGAACTGATAACTATGTTGCTCTGCATGATGTGTGTGAATTTATAATGATTCAAGGTTTTGTGGCGCTTAAAAAAGAAGATGGAACTAGAATACGAACAGTACTAGCAAGTTTAAATAAAAAAGTTGTTACTTCTTCTGAAGCTATGAAAGAACTTGAACCTGCATTTGATAAACTTAAAAAAGATGGTTACAAGATAGATATAAAAGGTGAAGAAAAAGAGAATGCTAAGAACAAAAGAGAGTTAATGCAGTCTGCAATTATTGCTATCTTCTTGATTTTCATTACTTTAGTTTGGTTATTTGACTCTATCAAAAAGTCTCTCATAGTCATTAGTACTATTCCTCTTGTTTTACTAGGTGTATTCTTTGGACACTGGGTAATGGGCATCAACCTTACCATGCCTGGACTGATAGGTATTGTAGGACTTGCAGGAGTTGTTGTAAATGATGGACTACTCGTTGTTAATTTCATAAAACATGCAGACGATACTGAAGAGTTGATGAAGAGAGCAGGGACAAGACTTAGACCGATTCTTCTTACTTCTTTGACAACAGTCTTAGGTCTTTCTTCTCTTATCTTTTTTGCATCTGGACAAGCTATGATTCTTCAGCCAATGGCAATATCTCTAGGCTTTGGAATCGCTTGGGCTACTATACTTAACTTGATTTATGTACCTCTTTTGTATGCTGTAGTATTTAAAATAAAAGATAGGGTGCAATAAAAGAAAAGTATAAGGATTTTTTGACTATAATTGCGCCCTACAAAGCGAAAGCTTGTACTACAAACAGTGGGTCTTTAGCTCAGTTGGTTAGAGCCCTCCGCTCATAACGGAGTGGTCGCGTGTTCGAGTCACGCAGGACCCACCACTTACACAAAGTACTTTCAAGCGTTTTTCAAATCACTCATTTTTTAGTGTTACCCAAACTGTTACCCAGTATCTCATTGCTAACGTTGTAAAGACTTATATCAGAATC
>JAQIBW010000122.1 GCA_027858865.1 Sulfurimonas sp.
CGACAACCCCGTTATGAGCGGGGGACTCTAACCAGCTGAGTTATAAGCCCATCTATTTGACAAAAGGGACACCCAAAGGGACACCTAAAGAAACTATAAAGTAGTTTATCGCCCTCTACAAGGCACTTATAGCTTTTTCTAAATCTCCGTTAGTTACTGATAAATGTAATGTTTTCATTATCCACCTACTTCTACAGAGTGGCTTTCAATCCATTCATCTATCTTTTTTCTATCGTAATATATGAAGCCCCCTATTTTGCAATAAGGTATTTTCTTTTGGCTTCTATATAATGCTTGGGTACTTTTTTTCATTCCGTAAGCCTCTTCAAACTCATCCGTATCCATCCATTTTTCATTAGACATTACAAACCCCTAAAATGGTATCTCATCACCATCATCATCCATTTGTTTCTGTGGTGCTTGATAACTTGCTGGTGATTTTTGTGAATGCGAATAATCATCTTGATAGCCTTGGTTGTTATTATTGTCTTGATTATCTTGCATAGTTTTGATGTCATAAAGATAATTTACTACTTCACCCTCAAACCTTGGTTCAGCTTTCCAAATAGCTATAGAGACTTTTGTAAAAGCTACTTCAAGTGACCCGGTCATAAACTTTTTAAGAACATCATCAATAACTTTTTCACCAAGCCATAATGAACCAATAGCAATATCTCTAAAACTATCACCTTTGTTGATGTTGGCTCTAAGATATATAATGAAGTCCGGTTGATTTGGTTTTTCTTTTCTTTTATTTGGTGTCATTTTCGCACTAAATGGTCTAATCCCAGCTATTCTAAAATTACATTCAAGCCATTTAATCACTTTACTCTCAGCAGCACCCTTGTCTTTTACACTCATACTTTCTTGTTTTACAAAACCTATTTGCATTTTATTTTTTCCTTTTTATTATATTGATTTTTATATAGTGAGCTATCGCTCACTATTACAGATAAACAGAGGCACGACCACCCACATAGTAATACGAGCTAGTACGGTAACTGTTCAAATACATAGCAAAAACACCGGCATAAGAGGAAAAACTCCAATAACCACCGACGATACAAGCTAATTCATTTCTAGCATATCTATACACACCAGCCTTAGAAAATCTTTCATTACTATCATCACTAAGTGCTTTTGTTCTAGGAATACCCATACATGTTTTTAAATAATCTTTAGAGTAAATATCATCACTCATTTTAAAAGCTGTAGTTTTATCACTAGTGTATTTCCAACCACCATCACCAATAAACTTAGTTAAGTCCAAATCATCATAAAAATCTTTATTGTATGCTTCAGTATCACTTTCAAGTTCAGCAGCTGCTGAGTTAAGCTTAAACACTTTAAAAATTCCATCTTCATCATTTAATTTAGCAAGTCCAGCTGCTACTTCATATCTTGATGGGTCAATGTTTTTTACACCACATTTTTGATTGTTATGAAACTTCATTTGTTCTAACTTATTTCCATTATTTGCATAAGTTAACATTCCTAAAGCATTCCAAATAAAGAGAGTTGTTAAAAAATGCTTATTACCTCTTGTTTTAGCTGCTTTATATAGTCCACCAAGGTTAGAGTTAGGATTGTTGTTTAAATGCGAAATAGAGCTATTACCATAAGTACTACAAGGCTCTAAATCTTCCTCGCTTGTAAACATTCCATTTTCATTACCACATTCATACTTATCAATGAAAAAGCCTATTTGCTCAGCACCACCATCTATAAAAGCACGGTGAAGAACATAACCATCTTGTTCTACTGATGAAATTTTACATTTGTTCTTTTTAGTCCACTTAAAATAAAACTTAGGTATCCATACCATCACTGAACCATTGTTATCTAAAACATTTCCATAGTTCTTATGTTCCGGGTTATTATGACCCTCTAATTTAGTCCAACCTTTGAGTAAATCTTTATCTTCAGTGGCACCAACACCAAAACCTATTTCACCAGCTAAACCTATTGTTTGCAATTATTTTTCCATCTTCATTTTCCTTTTATTTTTTTTTCATTTACACTTACCAAAACTTTACCTTTTCGCTTAGTGGCATTAACTAAGCCCTCATCTACAGAATATTGAAAGATTTTCACCAAATCATCAATACCAACCACTACCCCCCCCTAAGAAACAAATTATCTACATTTATTCTAATCTCTGTTTTTTCATTATTTACTTGCATGTTATATTTCCTTTATATTTTTATTTGCTACTGCAACACTTGAATTGTATGAGACGGATAATTCTCTTTCATAAAAGACATGGCTACCACATGTATCACATTCAATCGTGCCACTATCAGAGTAATCCCAACTATCACTAAACTCACTAGAGCAATTTGGACAAACAATCTCATCATCACTATGGCTTGTTTCTTTAAAGAGAGGTTCTTTAATCTCTTCAACTGAAAGAATATTTAGCTTAAAATCTTGATGGCATAATTTATAAAATTTATCATCAATTTTTAGTATTCCACTCTCAAACTCAATACCCTCATCAAGTTCTTTGATTATTTCAAAATCATCTATAGTTTTACTAGACTCACAAATTAAAGATACATCCCATTTGACTATGTAAAATATTTTTTGTTCTTGTTCTTCACAATGCTCACCACACATACCGCATATATCCGTTTCATCTTTAATAGGGTAGCTACAGCAATTACTTAATTTATTCATTATCCTAACCTCACAAATTCATTATTTATCATCACATAGATATTAAGCTCTTCTAAGTGATAATTTCCACCTACTCCACCACTAACTTCACCAAAACGGTCACCAGCTTTTCGCACTGGTATAGTTACTTCAAAAGGAACTGGTTTACCATCTTTAGTATGATAAGACTGCTGTGAATAATGCTTTGAAGATTTTTTTATCATTGCATACAGTTGAGTTTCTTTTTTCGCCGGCGAAATTTTAGGCTCATCTTTTGGTTTAAACTCATTTCTTGATTTTCTATTTTCATTTGCTATAAAAACAGTATTTCTAATTTGTTCTCTTGTTGGATTTTTCTTATACACTTCCAGCTGCATTTGTTCATCTTTGATATTACTAAGC
>JAQIBW010000329.1 GCA_027858865.1 Sulfurimonas sp.
ATGAATGGAAAAACGTTTTGTGTTTTTGCACCGTCTGTTTCAACTGTTATAGTCTCTTTTATTAAAAAGTTTAGAGATGAGTTTGAGGATAGAATATGAGTAAAATGATAGATATCATAGTTGATGGCAAAACTTATAATGTAGAAGAAGACTCTTTGCTTATTGATTTACTTATAAAAGAGAAGATAAAAGTTCCATACTTTTGTTACCATGAATCATTGGGAGCTGATGGAAACTGCAGAATGTGCATGGTTGAGATAGAAGGGCAAAAAAGACCTCAGATCGCTTGTGACACATTTGTTAAAGAAGGTATGGAAGTTCGTTCTAAAACTCCAAATATTGCTAAAGTGAGAAGAGATATCTTAGAACTAGAACTCATAAATCACCCAGTTGATTGCCCAGTTTGTGATCAGGCTGGCGAATGTTCTTTACAAATTTTTTATATGCAACATGGACTTCACGATACAGAAGTGACCATACCAGAAAAGGTAAAACACGAAAAGCATCTTGATCTAGGTTCAAATGTTATACTTGACCAAGAGAGGTGTGTTTTATGTGCAAGATGTACTAGATTTACAGATAAAATCACACATACGCATGAACTCGGAATAGTAGGAAGAGGCGATGATTCAAAAGTAAGCACAATGCCTGGTAGAAAACTAGACAATCCGTATGCTATGAATGTTGTAGACTTGTGCCCTGTTGGAGCATTAACAAGTAAAGACTTTAGATTCTCTCAAAGAGTATGGTTTTTAAAGGTTAGTAACTCCATTTGTCACGGCTGTGCAAAAGGGTGTAACCTCTATATAGATCACAATAAGATTAAGTATAAAGATGATGTTGTATATAGATTTCGTCCTAGAAGAAATGATGCAGTTAACGGTTTTTTCATCTGTGATGAGGGAAGACTCAGCTACAAAGAACTTGAAGAAAATCGTCAAGAAATTATAGTTTTAAAAAACCAAGAACTGAGTGAAGATAAAGCTATAAAAGAGTTTAAATCTAAGGTCGATAAATACAAAGGCAATACAACAATTATAGTAGATGCTAACCTCTACACTGAGGAGATAGAAGCTATTTTAGAGTTTGCTAAAGAGATAGATGCACAAGTCATCTCTCCTTTGGGTATTTATAAAGATGAAGACTTTGGAGATGATATGCTAAAAAGCTCTATGAGAGCGGCAAACTATAAGACTATCCAAAGATTAAATATAGCAGAATCTACATCTATCCAAAGTGATTTAATCATAAACTTCAATCATCCATCAGAGATTCATGCAAGTGAAAAAATAAGTTTTTTAACTCATAAAAACAAAGATTTAGAACTGACATTCCCCATAGCGTCATATAGTGAAAGCTCAGGGCATCTAACAAATGAAGACGGTATAACTCAAGCTTGTGAGAGAACAGTTTTTAAAAACACTCCAATCCCAACAATACAAGAGTGGATACAAAAGGTTAGAACATGAGCACCTCTGCAATAGTCATAGCGATTATCTCTTTTGCTCTAGGTGCTTTGCTTGCACTTTTGACTATACCTGTTTTAGTGTGGCTTGAGCGTAGAGTTGCGGGACTTGTTCAAGATAGACTTGGACCAAACCGTACAAATATAGGCGGTTTTCGTTTAGGTGGTGTTGTCCAATCATTTGCCGATGTTGTAAAACTTCTACTAAAAGAAGAATATTATCCATCACATATTAAAAGCGGAAAATGGCTCTTTATGCTAGCTCCGATTATTACATTTGCGGCGGCACTTTTAGCTTTTATGGCGATACCGTTTGCAGACAGTATGATTATAGATGGAGAGAGCCTTAGAATCTCAGCTCTACCGATTGACTTTGGTGTTTTTTGGTATATGGCTATTAGTGCCATTGGAGTTTTAGGAGTTATTTTTGGCGGATGGTTATCTCACAATAAATACTCACTTTTAGGTGCGGCTCGTGCTAGTTCAATGGTTGTAAGTTATGAGCTTCCTTTGGGTCTTAGCATCTTAGCTTTTATTATTACTTATGACACAGTCGATTTTAACGCTATGGTCGCTTGGCAGAGTGGAACTTTTTTTGGATTCCTTCCTTCTTGGGGGATTTTAGTTCAGCCTCTTGCTGCGATAATTCTGATAGTTTCTCTTTTTGCTGAAACAAATCGTAATCCTTTTACAGTTGCAGAGGGCGAGAGTGAGATTGTTGCAGGTTTTATGACAGAATATACCGCCATGAAGTTTGCGATGTATTTTATGGGTGAGTATGTAGCTATGAACACTGCTAGTGCAGTTATTATTACCATGATTTTTGGCGGTTACCAGATTCCTTGGGTATCAACTGAGATGCTATTAGAGAACTTCTCTACTTTTGCTGTTTCACTGATGGTTGTTGTGCCTATAATTGTTACAATTCTCATAAGATGGATGCGCAAAAACAACACTGTAAGACCTACCGTTTCAACAGATGGTGGACGAGATTTTGAAACCAAAGTCTTGACTATCGTTATGATAGGAATGACTCTTTTAGTCGAAGCTATTTTAATATACCTAGCATTTTTAACTGATAGCGCATTGGCAAACAATATTGCAATAACACTCTTTCAAATAGTTGTTTTTGTAGTTAAGCTTATGATGTTTAACATCTTTTTCATTCTTATAAGATGGACAGTTCCAAGATTTCGTTACGATCAGGTGCAAAAATTGGGTTGGTACTATCTACTTCCTCTTGCACTTCTAAATATCTTTATAACAGCTATAGTAGTTGTAGGAGTAAATTTATGAGCCAAAACATAAAAGTAATCCCAAGACACGGAAGCAGTTTTAAAGACAAGCTTTATCTGCCTGCCATATATGATGGTGTAAAAGTTACATTTAAACATCTATTTAAGAATCTTAACGATTCTAATGCTGTAGATACTTTAGAGTACCCAGAAGAACAGCCAACAGACATTACAAGCAGGTACAGAGGTCTTCATAGATTAACTCATAGACCTGATGCTTCTATAGCTTGTGTGGCATGTTTTATGTGTGCAACAGCTTGTCCTGCAGATTGTATTTTCATTGAAGCTACAGCTAGAAAAGACGGACATGATGAGAAGATGCCAAAAACATTTTTTATAGATACTTTAGAGTGTGTGTTTTGTGGTTATTGTGTAGAAGCTTGTCCATGTGATGCTATTCGTATGGATACAGGTATATTTTCACTTACAGGAAATAATAGGGAGGACTTTGTGCTAGGTAAAGAACAACTTTTAGCAAACAAAGGTGCTTTTGGAGAGGAGATTTGTAGTGCTCGAAATTAGTATTTTTTCAATATTAGCGATGTTTATGCTCGGCGGAAGTATCGCTATGATTAGTAATAAGCAGACTCTCTTTAGCGCTTTTGGATTTTTAGTTGCTATGATAGGACTTGCGGGAATGTTTGCTCTTCTTGATAGTAGATTTTTAGCATTGGCGCAGATAATGGTTTCAGTTGGAGCAGTTGTTGTTTTAAGTATGCTGACAATTTTGACTATTAATGCTAAAGAAGAAAATATGCCACATGAGCCAAATAAGTTCAAGTGGATAATAGTTTCATCAATCTTAGTAACTCCCTTTACTCTACTTTTGTACAAAACTCTTAGTTCTGTGCATCAAAACTTTAGCGAAATGGAGACAGTTAGCTCTAAAGTAGTAGGAAAATTACTATTTAGCGAATGGGTTCTACCTTTTGAGATTGTTTCTATCTTACTTCTTACTGCCATGGTTGGTGCTATAGTAATAGCAAGAAAGAGTGACAAAACATCTAAGGAGCAATCATGACCCCTGATATGTTTTTTCTTTTGACTTCACTACTCTTTAGCATAGGACTTGTTGGTCTTATAAGCAGAAGAAATTTATTTGTTGTGTATATGTCAATTGAGTTGATGCTAAGTTCGGTAAATCTTCTACTTGCAACTTTTTCAAAAGTGCTTGGAGATGCAAGCGGTTCTGTTATAGCACTTCTAATTATTGCAGTAATCGCAGCCGAAGCGGCTATATTTTTGGCAATGATTGTTCACATTTACAGAGAAAACAGAACTATAGACAGTGATGATTTCGATAAATTAAAAGAGGGAAATTCAAATGCTTAGTATAATAGTTATATTGCCCTTTCTTTCAGCTTTTTTGATGGCTCTAGTTTATCTTGGAGACACCAGTAAACAACGATACTCATTTTACACCATAGTTGGAGTTGGATCACCAGTTATCATGACACTACTATCTTTTATGGTTGGATTTGAACTTCTTAGCGGAGCAGATACTATCCATGAAACTCTTTTTACATGGGTAAGTGTAGGAGATTTTAATATATCTGTCGCATTTATGGCAGACAGACTCAGTGTAGTAATGATATCTCTTATAACTTTTATTGGTACTCTAATCCATATCTACGCGGCAGGATATATGAGAGATGATAAGGCTTATGGAAAGTTCTTTAGCTACTTTAATCTGTTTATGGGAAGTATGCTTCTTCTTGTTTTAGCAGACAACCCAATTATGATGTTTGTAGGCTGGGAACTTGTTGGATTATCTTCTTATCTTCTTATTGGTTTTTATCATACAGATTCTAAAAATATAACAGCCGCAAACAAAGCTTTTATACTCAACCGTGTAGGTGATTTTGGTTTTATAATGGCTCTGTCACTTTTGTTTGTTTCTTTAGAAGGAACAGGATTTACTTTTGATTCTATAAAAGCAAATATACATATAATAGAGCCTGAGATGTTAAGCCTGATTGGAGTGCTTCTTTTTGTGGGTGCTATGGGTAAATCTGCACAGATTCCACTATATGTATGGTTACCAGATGCAATGGCAGGACCGACTCCAGTCTCAGCTTTAATCCACGCAGCTACTATGGTTACAGCCGGTGTTTACATGGTTGCAAGATACAGCTTTTTGTATGTAGAGATTCCAGATATTGGACTCTTTATAGCTAGCATAGGAGCTGCATCTGCACTCTTTGCCGCTATCATAGCCTCATATCAGAGTGACATAAAAAAGATACTTGCATACTCTACAATGAGCCAACTCGGTTATATGTTTATAGCAGTAGGGCTTGGCGCTTACAGCAGTGGAATCTTTCATGTTTTCACTCATGCATTTTTTAAAGCACTTCTTTTTATGGGTGCGGGTGCAGTTATTATTGCACTGCATCATGAACAAAATATTTTTAAGATGGGCGGATTGAAAAAAGATTTAAAGTTAGTCTATATCACTATGTTTATAGCTACACTAGCAATCAGCGGTATACCTCCATTTGCAGGATTCTTTTCTAAAGATGCCATCTTAGTTTCCGCTTTTGCATCAGAGCATTATATAATCTGGGGAGTTGGCTCACTAACTGCCATGCTTACTGCATTTTATATGTTTAGAATGCTCTTTTCAGTTTTTCATTCAGAATCTAAAGAATCAAAAAAACTTAATGCTCTTCCAAGTTCTATGACTACACCTCTTGTCTTTTTGGCATTTGGAAGTGCAACAGCCGGTCTGCTTGGAGTAAATGAAGCTTACGGTGGAAGTTCTTGGTTTACTACATTTTTAGCTCTGCCTGATGTAACTATTCATATCTCTCATAGCGTTGAGTATATGCTTGGCACACTTAACGTTGTTCTAGGTCTAATGGGTATGGGTTTAGCGTATAAAATGTTTGCACACAATGCACAAGAGGCAAAAGCAGATACAATTTTTAGGAGAGTTGCAATCAACAAATTTTATATTGATGAGATATATGAGTTTATTATAGTAAAACCACTTCTTACTCTAAGTCGTCTTATCGCTAACATAATAGACCCGAAAATCTTTGACGGTTTTATAAACCTAAATGTTTGGGGTTACACAAAATCTGCACAGCTCTTCTCTAAACTTCAAAACGGAAAAGTAAGGTTCTATGCAATGTATATCTTAGTAGGCATCTCCGGCATCTCATTTTACATGTTATTTAAATTAGGACTAGTATCATGATGAGTCAGATTCTTACAAATATAATCTTTTTACCACTTCTCATGGCTGTTGTTCTTGGAATTTTTAGAGCACCGATAAGAGTACTAAAAATCGGGGCAATGTTTTCATCTATAGCTACACTAGTTCTTGTGGGGATACTTACATATAACTTTGATACAACTATTGGAATTCAATTTGTTCAAGATCTTCCATGGATTAAAAATGCAGGTATCAGCTACTATATAGGGGTTGATTACCTCTCTTTAATAATCTTGCTTCTTATAACTTCTTTGATGCCACCTCTTTATATCTATATGTTTCATGAAAATAGAAAAGGTTACTGGTATAATATGATGCTTCTTCAAACTGGTGTAACAGGAGCTGTTTTATCACTTGATCTTATTCTTTTTTATCTATTTTGGGAGACTATGCTTTTGCCTATTTTCGTTATGATAGGTAAGTATGGAAATGGTATGCATCAGTATAACTCTATGAAAATAGTGCTGATGACAATTTTAGGTTCTATGAGTATGTTATTTTCAATTTTATATCTTGGATATATCTATTTTGAAACTACTGGAATGTGGAGTTTTGCTTTAACCGACTTAGATACCTTGGTGTTTAACGCACAAACATCTATCTGGCTGACAGCTGGATTTTTACTTGCCTTTGCCATTAAGATTCCTCTTGTAGGTTTTCATACTTGGATGGCTCCTGCGTATGGTTCTGCACCAACTCCGGCAGTTGTTATTATGTCGGCTATTATGGCGAAGCTTGGCATCTACGGTATCTGGAGATTTGGATATGGTCTGTTTGAGACAACACTCTCTTACTATGCACCTACTATTATCGTTCTCACTCTCATTGGTCTTTTATACTATGCCGTGCGTGCGATAACAGAAGACAATCTCAGAAAAATGTTCGCTTATTCTTCGGGTTCACACCTCTCTTTGATTGCACTTGGTGTATTTTTGACAAATGAGTATGCTTGGAGTGGAAGTCTTTACTTCATCGCAACTCATGCAATTGCATCTACGGGTATATTTTTAATGATAGGCTTGACATATAAAAGATTTAAAACAGTTAATATCTCCTCTTTGGGCGGTATAGCATCTAAGGCTCCCAAGTTTACCTTTTTCTTTGCATTTTTCGCACTTAGTATCGCTGGATTACCTGGAACTGGAGGTTTTGTAGCTGAGCTTCTAATCATCATCGGTGCTTTTAAAGCAAACTTATGGATAGGAGTTTTAACAGCTACAACTATGCTCTCGGCTATGATATATATATTTTGGATGATTCAAAGAACTCTTTTTGGTCAAGCAAATAATGATATAGAATATAGTGATTTGAGTGTTAGAGAGATAGTAATGCTTCTACCATTGCTTATACTTTTACTAGCTACGGGTATATTTCCTTCATTTTTTATGAAAATTTATGAAACACAACTCTACTTTACACTACAAGAGTTTATGCTTGCTATCGGAGGTCTGAAATGATTGAACAACTTCTACTTGCAATGCCGATGGCTATTGTCGTCATAGGTGCTTTTGTTTTAATGTTACTTAGTCACTCTAGAAGGATTAAACTAGATAGATTAAATATCGTTGCGGTATTTTTTCTTATTATTTCATTTATAATGCAGTACTATACTCTTGGAAATCATACTGGTACTTTTCTTCTTGAAAATGTTTTTAATGAGAGTTTTATCCTCGATGATTTTGCAACAATCTTTGATCTTATGTTTACAGCCGGAGCAATTCTTACACTTCTTATAAACAATGACTACTTTAAAAGTCGTCAATACTTTAGTGGAGAGTATTTTGCACTAATTCTATTTAGTGTTTTTGGAATGATGATGCTCTCACATGCTAATGAGCTTGTAACAGTTTTTATAGCCTTAGAAATTGCCTCAATTAGTGTTTACGCTCTTGTTGGTTACCATAAAAACAATAAAATAAGTTCAGAAGCAATGATGAAGTATATGGTTTTAGGCTCTATGACAGGCGTGTTTTTTATGCTAGGAACTGCTCTTATTTATGGAGCTGTAGGTTCCACATCACTTACACAAATAGCTACATATGTATCTAGTAATAGTATAGAAGATATGACTATGCTGATTGTGGGTAGTACCTTTATTATGATAACTATCATGTTTAAAATCGGGGCTGTACCTTTTCACTCATGGGTAGTTGATGTTTATCATGGGGCACCTTATCCTATTACAATGTTTATGGCATCTACATTTAAAATAGCTATTTTTGCAATTGCCCTGCGTCTTTTCATAGTAAACTTTGGATCTATTAATAGTTTTTGGACTGAGATACTTCAAGTTATAACCATACTAACTCTTCTTGGTGGTTCATGGCTTGCCATAAGACAAACTCTAGTCAAGAGAATGCTTGCAGGTTCATCCATCGTTCATAGTGGATATCTGCTTATTGCCATATCGTCTATTGGTCTGGGTTCAGAGCTTGCAGCTCCGGCTATTATGTTTTACCTTATCGCTTACTTTTTAAGCTCTGTCGGTGCATTTGGTATTCTTAGTTTCATCGCTTCACAGAGTACGAAACAGATGCACTATGAAGACTTTAAAGGTTTTGCTTCTAGGCGTCCATATATGGCGATTATGATGAGTATATTTATGCTCTCTCTTGCAGGATTTCCTTCGACCATAGGTTTCTTAGGAAAGTTTTATATATTTACAAGTGCCATAGAATCAGGACAGATTCTTCTAGCAGGTCTTGGGATTTTGACGGCTTTTATATCTGTTTACTACTACTTCAAGCTTATCGCTATGATGTACTTTTATGAATCAGATAAACCTCAAAAAAAGTTCCCATTTGATATAAGTACCATACTTATTGTTGTAATGGCACTACTTATCATATGGGGAGGAATAGGAACATCTCTTATCCCTTTTATACCTGGGGCAGATGGTTTTATAGAGATTGCAAAACAGGCTATTAGTTCTTTGAAGTAGAAAAAAAACAAATTAAGGCTTAAATATTTTTTTTAGTTTTATTGTGCTTCTATTATATAAACATAACTTGGTATTATCCTAATAATAAATTAAATCACTTGAAGAGTGATAAAAAAGGATAAGACATGAGTGAACCGACTTTAGAAAGTATTGATGATTACAATACATTAAGTGGAGAAAAAAAGAAAGTTGTATGGGCTGTAGTTATTGCAGGTCTTATAATGGCTGTTGTTTACGCAGTGGTAGTGAGTTTTTATAATAATGAAGAACCTACTTCTATTGATAAATCATATAAACAAGTGCCAACGAGATAGGATACTAAGTATCAATATTTCGATACAATACAAAAAAAATTAAGGCTATTAAATGTTAATGACAGTTGTCACTATTTATACACTATTTGTTTTAATCTCAATCTATACAAGTGTAATGCAAATCGGCTATGTAAATCTAGCTAAAAGAAAAAAAGCAGTCTTACTATCAGATGCAGACTTCTTAAAAGCTGGTAATTATGCCGTCGCTAAAGAGAAGATGTCTATAGTAAGTTCATTTATAGACTATCTTATGTTTATAATATGGATAGGGTTTGGTATATCATACCTTTCAAACAATATAATTTTTGAAGATCAAGCGGTTATGAATATTGCTATTGTTATGGGCTTTGTTGTTATAAACTCAGTTCTTTCACTACCTTTTTCATACTATGAGAAGTTTGTACTTGATGAGAAGTTCGGTTTTAACAAGTCAACTATGGCTCAGTGGATAAAAGACACTCTAATCTCTTTTGTTATGACTCTTGTTCTTGGCTCTTTAGTCGTGTGGGGCATCTACGCGATCATCTCAAACTTTGCTCTTTGGTGGTTATGGAGTTTTGTGTTTGTATTCGTTTTATTAATACTTACAAATATGCTATTTCCTACATTCCGTGCAATGTTTTTTGACAAGCTTACTCCGCTTAAAGATGAAGCGCTAGACGCTGAGATAAAGTCTCTTATGGAGAAGACAGGTTTTGTAAGTTCAGGTGTTTTTATGAGTGATGCTTCTAAAAGAGACACTCGATTAAATGCATACTTTGGTGGTTTTGTAAAAGTTAAAAAAGTTTTAATTTTTGATACATTGGTTGAAAAGCTAAGTACGAAAGAACTTTTAGCTGTTTTAGGGCACGAACTTGGTCATTTTGCTCATGGAGACATATATAAAGGTATGGGAATTATAGGTGGAATGTTCTTTATATTATTTGCTATACTTGGAAACTTACCAGAGGCTCTTTACTTAGAGATGGGAATATCTCAAGCTCCATATTTGATAATGATACTACTTATCCTGTTTATGCCTGTTTTAGGTTTTATCATGATGCCTATTATGGGAGTAGTTAGCCGTCATAATGAGTACGAAGCAGATAGAATGGCTAGCGAATTAGGTGGAGATGGCGGAGCGATAGAGCTTGCTAACGCACTTAAAAAGCTTGTAACTGAGAACAAGAGTTTTCCACTTTCTCATCCTATATATATCTTTTTTCACTACACTCATCCACCTCTTATAGAAAGACTAAAAGAACTTGGTGTTGATGTAGGAGACGCAGATAAAAGTTCTTTAGAGGGCAAATGCGAAGTAAATCTATAACAAATGATGTAGTAAAAGATGTTTTAGCAGATATTACTTTAAAGCTTAGGCCTTATATAGAGAGAGCATCTAGAGAAGCGCAACTTCTTTTAATGAGGCATCTGTTGCGAGATGAGCTATGGCTTATCACGAACCAGACTGCTAAAGTCTCAAACGTAGATAGACTCTACGAATGGGTTGAACGACGAGCTAAAAACGAACCTTTAGAGTATATTACAAATAGTGTAAGCTTTTACTCTCAGGAGTTTTTTATAGCTCCAGGTGCTCTTATTCCTCGTCCTGAAACTGAACTTCTTATAGACGATGTTTTAAAAAACTTCCCAAATACAGATGCCAAGATAACTTTTGTTGAAGTTGGGATTGGTAGTGGAATCATCTCTATAGTTCTGGCACAACATTATAAAAATGCTAAGTTTATAGCTGTAGATATCTCACCAGATGCACTTCTCATTGCAAAAGCAAATATAGAAAAGTTCAATATGAAAAACAGAATTGAACTACGACTTGGTTCACTTTTAGAACCGGTAGATGAGCATATTGATTATCTTGTTTCAAATCCTCCTTATATAGCAAATGAAATCCTTTTAGAATCAAATCTTTCATATGAGCCTCAAAATGCGCTTTTTGGTGGAAACAGTGGCGATGAAATCATACAGAATCTACTTGATGAAGTCTTAAGAAGAGAGATTAACTTTTTTACATGTGAGATGGGTTATGACCAAAAGGATAGAATACGTGATTATTTAAAAAACACAGATTTTGATAGTTTGGAATTTTATAAAGACTATAGCGATTTTGATCGCGGGTTTACATTAAGGAAATAGGGTGGTAATAGCTTTGAAAAAAAGAATATACATAGATTTTAGTTATTTGGTCATACTTGCAGCTTCTTTTGGGGCTGTTATTGTCCTTGGTGCTGTTGTAGCACCCGTTGTATTTCACTCTGATAAAATTCTTGTAGACATTACTCTAGGTCACTACAACTCCGGGGTAATCATGGGTGAAGTCTTTCATAGATTTAGCTATTGGCTCTACGCTGTAGCTGGAAGTGTTTTACTCTATGAAGCAGCTATGTATAAGATGGGTCAAAGAGATGCCCTTGCTTTTGCAAGTGCAGTAACTGTAGTTTTCTCTTCACTTATGTTTAGTTCAGTCTACTCTCCAAAAATCTTATCGATGCAAGCCATAGGCGTCGAAGCTACACAAAGTGATACATTTGCCAACATTCACATGGCAAGCGAACTTGACTTCAAAATACTTGCTGTAGCCCTAGTTGTTCTCTTTGTTAGAAGATTAATGCTTCTTAGAATTTCTTAACTTTTAAATCTTTTCTACTAAACTTCTCCAATTTAACACTATCTTAACAATTATAGTATATGATTATGTATATTATAAGAACAGGAGATAGAATGAAAAAGATTATTGCTGGTGTATTAGTACTGAGTACTTTAGTTTTTGGTGCAATGGATGAGGGTAAAAATCCTCAAGGTAACAAGCAGATGAAGATGTTTCAAAGTGTAGATATGAATAAAGCTACAATTGTTCAAGCTGGAGATGCAAAAATGTTCTGCCCATCTTGTGGTATGACCCTTCCAATGTTTTACAAAACAAACCATTCTGCAGTTCATGGTGACCACACAGAGCAATACTGTTCACTTCACTGTTTAGCAGAGACTAACATGAAAAATAAGGGTGCTTTAAAAGATATCAAAGTTGTTGATGTTACTACTTTAAAGTTCATAGATGCAAGAACTGCTACTTATGTTGTAGGAAGTAATAAAAAAGGCACTATGACTATGATGAGTAAGTATGCTTTTGCTAAAAAATCAGATGCTCAAATGTTCGTTGATAAGTTTGGCGGAAAAGTAAAAAACTTTGATGATACATACAAAATAGCTGCAAAAAGCCTAGAAAAAGAGATGAAAATGATTGCTAAAAAACAAGCAATGATGGCTCAAAAAGGCGAGATGATGTACAACAAGATGTGTAAAAAAACAGATCTAAAATTTAATTCAACTGCTGAGGCTAAAGCATTTGTTAAATCAAGCAAGATTTGTGGAGAAATGAAGGGTAAAAAACTTCAAGCTGTAGGAATCTACTTAGGTAGAAGATAGACAACTACTACAATTATCGAGGCTATACTAGTTATAACCTCGCTCTTTTTCAAGTTACCATAAATAATTTCAGATAGAATAATACTTCTGTAATTAAGGAATTTTATGACAACATTAAAAATACTTATTTTAACAACCCTACTTATTTTCTCTTCATTAAATCTAAATGCAAAAAGCTTTTCTAAAGTAGCTTCCAAAGAACCAGTTTTAGTTCAAAAAGGGCATGAAAAACATTGGTGTCCAGTTTGTGGTATGAACCTAAAGAGGTTCTATAAGACAAACCATACTTCACAACTTAACAATAAAACTCCAAGGCAATACTGTTCTATGAGATGTCTGGTTATGGACAAAGAAGAGTACGGTATAGAAACTTCTAGTATCAAGGTTATAGATGCATCTTCACAGATGCTAATAGATGCAAAGAGTGCTTACTATGTTCTGGGTTCTAAAGTTAAAGGAACTATGAGTCAGACAAGTAAATTTGGCTTTGCTTTAGAAGCTGACGCCAAAAAATTTGCAAAAACATATAATGGTACCGTAGTCTCATTCGAAGTTGCCATGAAGTCTGCAAAAGATACACTAGAATCTGACAGGGAAGCTATAAAAAAGATAAATATTAAAAAAATCTACCCTATGGGTAAAAAGATTTTCGAGAAAAAATGTAGCAAAGATATAGAGGCTACTAACTATATAGAAATAAATGAACTAAAAGCTGATATCCAACATAATAAACTTTGTGAGGCTTTAAAAGAGAAACAGTTACAAGCTTTGGCTCTTTATCTTTGGGAAGTAAAACGCTTTGGTGATTTGGATGATATCAAGGGTAAGATTCATGTAACTCATGATGAAAAGTGTCCGGTGTGTGGAATGTTTGTGTACAAGTATCCAAAATGGGCAGCTCAGATATTTTATGCTGATATGCATTACTCCTTTGACGGGGTAAAAGATCTGATGAAGTACTACTATGAACATAAAGAGGGTATCTCTAAAATATTAGTGACAGACTACTACTCTCAAAAGGCAATAGAAGCAAGAGAGTCTTACTTTGTTATAGGTAGTGATGTTTATGGACCTATGGGAGATGAACTTGTTCCTTTTGAAAAGCTATCAGATGCTAAGACATTTAGTATGGATCACAAGGGCATAAAAGTCTTGAAATTTGATGAAATAGATTTAGATGAAGTGCGTAAGCTAGATGAATAAATATTTTTACACTCCAAAAACACCTAGGTTATTATTTATACTGTTTTCTTTTGTAAGTATTTTACTTGTAGAGAGCATCTATCTAAGTTCTACAAAAACTCTTAGTCAAGAATCACAAACCAAAAGAAAAGAATTTGTAGCTATTGTCAGACTGCCAGACTTGGCTATCTCTACTGAAGCAACTTTTATAAGACACAGAAGTATGAGTGACTTATTTTCAATATACAAAGATGATGGAAGTCTTAGAGAGTACTTTCCATCCACTTATACCTACTCACACTCTCACATCATAAATAAATATACAGGAAGTGGGACTTTAGTCCCGCAAAAAGGCGAGGCTAAAGCCTCACTTCCTAAGCTAAATGGACATGTAAATGCGCAGTAAAATCAACTTCTACCTTATAGAGTACGCTATAAATTCGATACTTAGACAGAAGTATAAAAGCTTTTTTATCACAACTATATTGACACTTCTTATCTTTTTATTAACTAGTGTATTTTTTATAACAAACTCCATAAAGTATGAGTTGGATTCTACAGTAGATGCACTTCCTGAGATAGTAGTTCAAAAGATAAAAGCTGGAAGACATTACGACATAGATGTAAATGTACAAGAAGAGATTCTCGGAATCACTGGAGTCGTAGATGCTGTTGCTCGCGTGTGGGGTTACTACTACTTTGAAAATGCTGGCGTAAACTTCTCTATAGTCGGAGTTGATGAGTTTGAAGCTCAGTATAAAAATTCACTTGCAAATATAGTGAAAAGTGGAGAACTAGCAGAGAGTGAAAATAGTTCTATGGTAGTTGGAAGCGGAGTTAAAAAAACTATGAATGACAACTATTATAAAGATTATTTTAACTTCATAAAACCAGATGGAACTCTTAAAAAAGTAGATGTAGTAGGTGTTTTTGACGGTGATACTCAGCTTGAATCTAATGACATGATAGTAATGTCAAAAGAAAATGTTAGAGAGATATTTGACATAGAAGTGTCTAAAGCGACAGATATAGTCGTAAAGGTATCAAATCCTGATGAAGTACAGACCATAGCTTCTAAGATAAAGTTGATTTTTCCAGATAGCAGAATAATCACTAAAAATGATTTAAAAATCTCTTATCAAAATATATTTGATTATAAGAGTGGAATATTTTTAGCACTTTTCATCATATCCCTTTTCACTTTCTTCATTATCATCTACGATAAAGCAAGTGGGCTAAGTAGTGAAGAAAAAAGAGAGGTAGGAATACTTAAAGCTATTGGCTGGAAAGTAGATGATGTACTAAAAGAGAAGTTCTACGAGGGTTTTATCATCTCTTTTATTGCTTACATAGTAGGTGTGATTTTAGCATTTATGTTTGTATATATCTTTCAAGCTCCACTTTTGCAAAATATATTTACAGGTTATTCGCAACTAAAGACATCGTTTGAACTTCCATTTATCTTTGATGTACAAACACTATTTTTAGTCTTTTTTCTTAGCGTTCCTATCTACATAGCAGCGACAATAATTCCTTCATGGAAGACGGCAACTTTGGATGCTGACGAGGTAATAAGATGATAAAATTAAAAAACATAACAAAAAAATACGAGATAAATAAAAATAATGT
>JAQIBW010000307.1 GCA_027858865.1 Sulfurimonas sp.
TGTTTTGTGTCATTTAGTATATTAGAGATGCTACTATCCCCATTTACTATAAAATGTATGTCAAAACCATATTGTTTAAAGATAGTGCTAATGGATAAACAGCGTGTAATGTGCCCAAATCCAAAAGTTTGACCACCCTCTGTAACTACACTTAAAAGTCTATTTTTCAAATCTTTGACCAAAACTATAATCTTTTGTAGCAACAGTCCCTAAAACTTCATCTAAATACTTTGGATGCATACCATATCCGGGGCGTACACTTTTTAAATTTGAGTTAGTAAACTTCTCGCCTTTTTTTATATCTTTACAGACATAAATACTTCGGCTGTAATTTCTACTTTTTTGCTTTTGTTCGTTCATACTATAATCAACTTGACCAAGTAGTAGCTCAGCATCTCTTATATTTTTAACCATCTCTTTAAAATCTTTTGCATCCATAGAAAACTCACAATCAGCTCCACCTATAGATTTGTCTAAAATGAAGTGTTTTTCTATGACTTTTGCTCCATGACTAACGGCGATTATGGGGGCAGTGCTTCCTAAAGTGTGATCTGAAAAACCACTTACTACGTCAAATCTTTTTGCTAAATCAGGTATGCTTAAAAGATTTGAATCTTCTAGTGGAGCAGGGTAGGCACTTGTGCATTTTAAAAGGATGATGTTGTTATTTCCAGCATCTCTGCAAATATCCACTGCATCTTGAATTTCTTCTTCATAAGCAATACCAGTGGAGATAATCATCGGTTTGCCTTTTGAAGCTGTATAACGAATGAGTTCATAATCAGTAATTTCAAAAGAAGCGATTTTATAAGCACTTGGATTAAATGTTTCTAAAAAATCAACCGCACTTTTGTCAAAAGGAGATGAAAAAATATCAATATCTATACTTCTTGCATACTCAAACAGCTCTTTATGCCACTCCCACGGAGTATGAGCGCTCTCATAAAGTTCATATAAATTTTGTCCATCCCAAAGAGTTCCGCCATCTATCATGAAGTCGTCTTCTTTAGAGTTTAGTGTGATAGTATCAGCTGTATATGTTTGGAGTTTTATAGCGTTTGCTCCACACTCTTTTGCGGCTTTTATGGTATCTAGTGCGGTTTGCAAATTTCCGTTATGGTTTGCAGACATTTCCGCAATTATGAAAGTACCATCTGTATCTAAATTAAATTTCCCTATATTCATTTTCACTTCTTTGAATAGCTTCATACATATACTCAGTTCGTTTCCAATCTTCGGGCGTATCAATATCTTGGACTAGATGTCTAGGTAATATTATAGGGATTGTATCACTGCCAAAGGTAATGTCTTTTGATTCTTTGTGGATATTTTTCCAACAAAATTGTCCTGCATCTTGGTATGCATCTTCGAGATCTTGACTTCTCTTAGGAAAGTTCTTTGGCCAAAACATTTCGCATCTGTTATTTGGAGTAATCTTAAAAGTTCTTTGGATGGGAAAAGGCATAGAAGTAACACTTAGCGCTTTTGAGGCATCAGAATTTTTTAACTGCTCAAAACCTTCTATTAAATATTTTGTTTGCATTAATGGAGCTGTTGCATAGATGAGACAGTAAAAATCATAATCTTGCCCATTTTCTTTTAACCACTTTAGTGCATGACCTACAGCTGCTCCAACTCCAGTGAAATCATCTGATAGCTCTTTAGGTCTCATAAATGGAACTTCTGCACCATACTTTTTAGCAATACGAGCTATCTCTTCATCATCAGTACTTACTATGACTTTATCAAATAGTTTAGATTTTAAAGCAGTTTCAATACTATAAGCAATAAGCGGTTTACCAAAAAAATCTTTTATATTTTTTCTAGGTATTCGTTTGCTTCCACCTCGTGCTGGAATTATGGCTACACATTTAGACATTTAAAACTTCAAGTAGTGAGTTTATCACATATTGTTGTTCATCTTCACTAAGTAGTGGATAGCAAGGAATCGACAAACATTCCTGAAAATACCTGTCCATCATAGGAGTTTGTTCATCTCCATATCCTATGTTCTTATAATAAGGCTGTTTATTGATAGGTCTATAGTGTACTTGTAGTCCTATTTTCTTCTCTCGCATTTTGATAATAACTTCATTTTTAGTAATGTCTAATTTGCTAAAATCAACTCTTACAACATAAAGATGATAAAGTGAACTGTTTGTATATGGATAAAGCGGTTTTACAATAGTGTTTTGAAATGCTTTATCGTATCTTTTAGCGATCTCTTGTCTTTGGTGTATAAATGTATCTAGTTTCTTAATTTGTGAGAGCCCGAGTGTAGAGCTTATATCACTAAGTCGATAATTAAACCCTAAATCCAGCATCTGATGTTTATCATCTTGTCCGTGATTTCTTAGCATTTTTATCTTTTCATATAGTGCTTTATCGTTTGTTACTACCGCTCCACCTTCACCAGTTGCTATATGTTTAACTGGGTGAAATGAAAAAGTAGATATATCACTATATGTTAATTTAACACCCATTGTATGAGCGTTATCTTCAAGTATTTTAATGTTGTAAGTGTTTTTTAGATATTTTAGTCTCTTTTTATCTAGAATTTTGCCAGAAAAAGACACCGCAAAGATTGCTTTGATAGATGCATCTTGTTTTAAAATATCTTCGCATAAATTTAAATCAATACTACCATCTTCACAAATATCTACAAAAACCGGAGTAGCTTTTGCATACAAAATGCTGTTTGATGTGGCTATAAAACTGTTTGGTGTAGTTAAAACTATATCACCTTCATTGAGTAAAGCAAGCGCAGCTAAGTGTAGAGCAGCTGTCCCGTTTGATACTGATACACAATACTTTGCATTTGCTACTTCATAAATTGCTCTCTCAAACTCATTTACTTTTAATCCAGTTGTTAAAAAATCACTTTTTAAAGTATCTATAAAGTCATTTATATCATCTTCTTCAATGGTCTGTTTTGCATAAGGTAGAAAATCCATTATATATCTTTTATAATTGTTCTTAGTTTATCTTGCGTAAACCAAGAATCATTCTTGCCTGAGTTATATTCAAAGCCTTGAGGGACATTTAAACCTATTTCGCCCAATGAATTTTTCAAAAAATTCCTTTTTGCACTAAACTGAATAGTAGGAGTGATTACATAGTGGTCATCAAACTCTAGAGTTAGATGACTGTCATCAGCAGGACACATAATTTCATGGAGTTTTTCCCCAGGGCGAATACCTACTATATCATTTGGTAAATTTGGAGCCATAGCATTTGCAAGGTCTATTATCTTCATAGAAGGGATTTTTGGTATAAATATTTCTCCCCCTTGCATCCTTATGAAGCTGCTAAGAACAAAATTAACACCATCTTCGAGAGTTATAAAAAATCTTGTCATTTTTATATCTGTAATAGGTAGTTTTGTAGCACCATTATCTAAAAGTTTTTTAAAATATGGGATAACAGAACCTCTACTGCCTATAACATTTCCATATCTAACAACACTAAAAGATGTTTTTTGTCCGCCAACAAGATTATTGGCTGCAACAAAAAGCTTATCAGATGCTAGTTTTGTCGCACCGTAAAGATTAACAGGATTTGCCGCTTTATCAGTTGAGAGAGCTATAATTTTTTCAACATTGTTATCAATGGCAGCATCTATAACATTTTGTGCGCCATTAATATTTGTCTTAATGCACTCCATAGGATTGTATTCTGCTATAGGCACATGTTTTAACGCTGCAGCATGGATAACATAGTCAACATCTTTCATGGCTTTTTTTAACCTATCAGCATCTCTTACATCACCTATAAAATATCTCCTACACCTGTTATTAAACTCTTGAGCCATTTCAAAGTGTTTAAGTTCGTCTCTTGAAAAAATTATAATTTTATTTGGTTTATACTTTTTTAAAATAATTTGTGTAAATTTTTTCCCAAAACTACCAGTTCCACCGGTAATTAGGATGTTTTTTGCATTTAGCATAGAAGGTTATCCATTATTAATTAGACTCAGCATCTATCATCATTTGAAGAGATGAAAACTGTGAGTTTAGCCTACTGATTATAGAGTCATAAGCCGTGAAACGTTTTGTCATAATATCATAACGGGCATCAAGCGATGCTTGTGAAGACGAGTGTCTTTCTGCAAGGTTTTTACCTTCTGTTTCTACGTCTGATTTAAAATTACTTAAAAGCTTACCATATCCCGTATAGCTTTTTAGTTTTTCATCAATAGTCTCAAATATACCAGTTTGTTCATTCCCAGCACCATCAAATCCACCTGCGAAAAATAGCTCAACAACATCAGGATCATCAGCTAGTTTTTCTTCTAAAACACTTTTATCAAAACTCATTGAACCATTTCTATCTAGTTCTATTCCGTAGTTCATAAGAGAGTTATTGTCACTGCTTAGAGCAGTTATAGCTTTTGTTAAATCTCCAGATATTGACTTTACAAAGGTATTACTATTAAAAACACCTTCCGCTCCGGTCTCTTTATCTTTAAGTGTCATATCATGCAAGTTTGATATAAGCGTGTTGTACGAGTCTACAAACAGCTGCATTTCACCCGTTATAGAACTTGTATCTTGTGATATATCAACGCTTGAAATATCACCTTCTTCTTTAAGTTTTATATTTACACCTAATATAAGGTCGTCTATCTCATTTGTTGATCTTGTTGTAGTGATTCCGTTGTATTTAAAAATTGAATCTGTAGCTGTTTGTACCTTTTCATAACCAGTTGGATTTGTTGAAGCGTCATAAGCAGCAAAAAGCGTAGAGTCTAAGTTACCACTTGTATCTTCAGCCGTTATAGCAAAATCTTCACCTGTACTTTTAGATGTAAGTATCAAACTGTAAGCACCATCGCCTGTTTGTAAGATAGAAGCCGATACATCACTACCAGCTCCATCTGTTATGGCTTGAGCTAATTCATCAAGAGACATTCCCGCTGTATAGTCGATGCTTAAAGTTTTATCTGGAGCTAGTGGGTTAGCACCTATTTTTATATCTAAAGTACCGTCAGCTGATGCAATGTCCGTAGCTTTACTAGCGACAGCACCAAATTTTGTTATATCTTTTTTAGCTAGTTCCACAGTCTCAAGAGTGAATGATTCAACAGTTGCACCAGTCTCAACAGTAACTTCTGCTTTTCCGTCAATATCAACGGTTTTTTTGTCAAATAAAGTGTCATAACTAAGAGCAGAAGCATTTGCTTTAAAGCTACTCATTAAAGACGATAATAATTTTTCAGCATCTTGTTGTTGGTTATTAATAATAATCTTGTTTTCTATAGGTTTAATGATACGAGACGTGTCAGCTTCTTTTAGCTGGTCAATAACATCTGCTGTTAATACTCCCGAACCGATACCTAGTGAGCTTATACTTGAAGCCATAATAAATCCTTTTTGGCACTAAACGCCTTGACCACCTGGTTAAACCCAGAATGTGGTGTAAAAATAAAGTATACCATTAAAATCGGCCATAATCTAATAATATTTAGAAGAATTTTTATAAAATTAAATTGTCGCTTTTTGGGTAAAGAAAACTAAACTATGGTCGATATACTTTTTATGAAAGAAGAAAACGACGATAAAAAAGGATTTAAAATGTATGGTAATAATGCTCATAATATTTATGCACAAAATAACGTAGGAATCGAATCTCCAGCTAAGCTAATAGAGATGCTGTATGAGGGGATACTTCGTTTTAATGCTCAAGCAAAAAAGGCTGTTAAAGATAGAGATGTTGAAAAAAGAGTTTATTGGGTAAATCGTTCTATCGCTATCATCGTTGAACTTATATCTACTCTTGATAGCTCTCAAGGAGACATTTCAGCTTATCTAAACGGACTTTACAATTATGAAATGCAACTTCTTACAACTGCCAGCCTTCAAAATGACACAGCTAAACTTGATGAAGTGAGTAATGTTTTTAAAGGCTTACTTGAAGCATGGAGAGAAACTATATAATGTGGATAAATAAACTTAAAATAGCTATAATTGAAAAAGATACAGATGCTATAGATAAGTTGATGGAAACTACGCCAAAATTTGAGAATACGAAAGAGATAGAAACAGCAATGTATCTTTTAAGAGAAGCAGCAGAGCTGATGTACACGCTAAAAGATGAAACAGCAGTTACTATGAGACAACTAAAGAAGAACATTGATTTCTTAAAATCAACTCAACCACAAACTGCTAATAAATTAGATCTTCGCTCATAACTTTTATCTTTTCTTTTTAGAAATTCCAAAATTTAAACTTCTTATGGTGTAGTCGCTAACAACTGCACCTTTTCTCATACTTATTATATGCTCAACCGCATCTGCTATGTCAGAAGCAAGCAATCTCTCCTCTTCTTTATCACTTGTGTCAAAATGCAGTTCATCATAAAAAGATGTTTGAGTCATATCTGGATTTATATTTGTTACACTGAGTCCGGTTTTTCTAGTCTCATCAAAAAGAGAATCGCTAAAGGCTTTTAGGCCGGCTTTTGTCGCACTGTAAACACCTGCGAATTTACTCGTTTTAATAGCTTCTATGGAGTTTATATTTATTAGATATCCATCATTTTTCTTCAGAGAACGAAGTAGGGCATTTGTGAGAAGCATCGGTGCTGTAAGATTTAAAAAAGTCATATCTATTATAGTTTTGGGACTTAGTTCTTCATGCGGTTCAAATCTACCAAAACCGGCACAGTTTACTAAGATATCAATCTTTTCATTTTTTAAACTCTCACACGCTTTAAGCGTTGATTTCTCATCTGATAAATTTGCTTGCATAGCTTTGAAATGTGGGTTATTAAAATCTTCATCTGTTATGCTTCTACTGATGCCAATTACATCATAGTATAGAACTAAAAGTCATTTACATATCTCTTTGCCAATCCCGCTACTAGCACCAGTAATTATTGCTCTTTTCATCTACTTATCCCTATTTGGTTATAATCTCAATATGAAAAATATATATATTACAGACCTAGACCATACTTTTTTGAAAACTGATTTATCAATAAGTGATTATACTAAAACTATTTGGAATTCAAAATCTACAAACTCGATTTTAAGCGTTGCAACTGCAAGAACATACAAAAAAACAGCACAGTTTTTAAAAAATATTCATATAAATGCTCCGATGATACTCCTCGATGGTGCACTTGTAGCGACTATTGACAAAAAGATAATAGATACTAAGTTTATAAGTAAAGAAATCGCAGACGTGATTATTAATGAAGGTGCTAAATTTGGCATCTATCCTTTTGTTTTAGCACTGGCTGACCAAAATCTAAATGAAGCTTTTTTACACTCTGACATTTTAAACAAACACCAAAGAGAAGTCTTAACTCGTTACGTTAAAGATGACAATCTGATAGAGTGTAAAGATATTCGAGCAATGAAAAATAATTTTAAAATAGTCTATATGGGTGAGGAAAAATTACTAAGAGAGTTAGCATCTCTATTAGAAAAAATATTTGGAAATTCACTTAAGTTTATTTTAGCCCCAGAGGCTTATGTTGGTTGCTATTTCTTAACAATATTGCATAAAGATGCTGACAAAGCTCACGGTATAAGAAGTGTTTGCGAGTACAGCGGACTTGACCTCTCAAAGCTTACCGTATTTGGTGACAACTTCAATGACCTTGGTATGTTTGAGTTATCATCTATCTCTGTTGCAGTTGCAAATGCACAAGCAGAAGTTAAAAGTATGGCCGATGTCATTCTTCCCCATACAAATGACGAAGATGCAGTAGCAAAATACTTAGAAGGACTAAAAATTGCACTCTAAATCTACTATGTTTGCTATGATGATAATCGGTATACTCTTTTTTATTTTTGGCTTTGTGACTTGGCTAAACGGCTCACTTATCCCATTTTTAAAAGTCATCTGCGATTTAAACGAGTTTCAAGCACTCTTTGTAACATTTGCTTTTTATATAGCCTACACGGTTATGGCTCTACCCATGGCATCTGTACTGGAAAAAACTGGATACAAAAACGGCATGGCTATAGGTCTTGGAGTTATGGTGGTGGGTAGTTTGCTCTTTATTCCAGCTGCACTTAGTGCTGAGTTCACACTATTCCTAGTAGCTCTTTTTACTCTTGGAACAGGTCTTACCATCCTTCAAACGGCGTCTAACCCTTATGTTGTTTTAATAGGACCCATAGAGAGTGCGGCTATGAGAATCTCTATAATGGGGATTATAAGTAAAGGTGCAGGAGTTTTGGTTCCGCTTCTTTTTACCTCTTTAATCCTTGCAGATATTCCTTTGCTCTCATCTGAAAATCTTGCATCTATCGATACACAAGAGCTAGCTCACAGGCTTATAATCCCTTACATCATAATGGCTGTTGTTCTTAGTGGACTCATCTTTTTAGTGAAGTTTTCATCCATTCCTGAGCTAATATTTGAAAAAGATGATCATTACGACAAAGATACAATTTTTCACTTTCCTCGAGTCGTATTAGGTGCTGTTGCACTGTTTTTTTACGTAGGCATAGAAGTAATCGCGGGCGATACTATTGGTCTTTATGCGCAAGGACTGAATGTCCAAAACGCAACTGCTCTTACATCGTATACAATGGTATTTATGGTTTTAGGATATCTTGTTGGAATCGCTTTTATACCTAAGTTTATTTCACAAGAAAAAGCACTTATGAGTTCTGCTCTTGTAGGCATCTTACTTTTACTTGGGGTTGCCTACAGTTCAACTACTTCACAAGGTATTTCAGAGTTTTTATGGGGATGGAGTTCCATCCAGACACTTCCCGACACTGTTACATTTGTAGCACTTCTTGGTTTCGCAAATGCTCTTGTTTGGCCTACAATCTGGCCTCTGGCTTTAAAAGGACTTGGTAAATATACTGCCAAAGGAAGTGCTCTACTTATCATGGCAATTGCTGGTGGAGCTTTGCTTCCCTTGGCGTTTGGTAGAGTGGCACAAATAAGAGGAGATATGCAGTCAGCATACTTAGTTGGAATAGTCTGTTATCTATTTATCCTCATGTATGCAGTTTCATGGCATAAGAAATCATCATGGAGTTCTAATTGATTGATTTTATAGAAGTAAATAATAACTCTGCATCTGCAAAGATTGCATTTCAAGGAGCGCATATTTTCCACTACGCTAGAAAAGGAGAGAAACCTCTTTTGTGGCTTAGTGAGATAAGTGACTTTGAAAAAGGAAAAGCCATCCGTGGCGGAGTTCCAGTTTGCTGGCCATCTTTTGGTATGAATAACCCAGACTTGCCTCAACATGGTTTTGCGAGAACAGCTCTTTTTGAGCATCAATCAACAAAAGAGTTAGATGCCAATACTACAGAAGTTATACTCATTTTAAAGCATTCACAAGAGACACTAAGTCTATGGCCATACAAGTTTGAGTTGGAGTTAAAAGTAACTGTCTCAGATAAGCTGACTATAGAACTCACGACAACAAACTTAGATGATAAAACTTTTAAAATCACACAAGCTTTGCACACTTATTTTTCAGTTTCACATATCTCAGATGCTAAGATAAAAGGATTAGATAAAAAGCCATACTTAGATGCTCTGACAAACGAAAAGTTAGTTCAAAGTGAAGATATAATCTTTGAAAAAGAAGTTGATAGAGTTTACCAAGAAGTAGAAGCTGAAATCCTACTAAGTGATAAAGATAGAACTATTCACATAAATAACGAAGGTTCATCTTCAGTTGTGGTTTGGAATCCTTGGATAGAAAAAGCAAAACGAATGAGTGCTATGAGAGATGAGGCTTATAATGATTTTGTTTGTATTGAATCTGCTAACGCTTACGAAGACTTTAAACTTATAGATCCAAGAGGGACTCATACACTAAAGGCTACTATTTATTAAGCAGATAGTGAGAGTCGTAAGCCAGTCTTATAACCCCGATAGCGTAGTTAGATGAGTTGTTGTATCGCATAACCTTTTTGGCATATTCTTTTAGATAATCAAGCTCTTCTTTTTCACAAGTATAGCACTTGTATTTTTTGCCATGTCTATTCTCTGAGTAGACAAGTGAAGCATTTTCATACTTGTGTTCAAAGTCATACCAAGCTGATTCTACTTTTGGAATGTCTGGCATCTTATCCCACTCTATAAGCGTAGAAAAATCAGCTTTTTTGTGAAGAAACTTACTAGCAGAGACAATGGCATCTTCCATTTTTGTTAAATCAGCATGTTTTGTTTTATAGCCATCTGTGTAGACAAAACTGTTTGGCATAAACTGAGGGATGCCAATAGCACCTGCGTATGAGCTTGGAAGATTACAAGATTCAGGTTTTACACCTTTCTCATAACAGTGTGTGATGATAGAGACCATATTTGTTTTTCCCATCTTAAGAAGCCATTTTTGGCGGGAAGTTTCCGCTTTTGTTCTAACAACGATGGTATTAAAAACTATAAAGGCATCGTGAGTTGGTTTTATCTTACCAAGCTTTGTCTCTTTCATAAGAATAGCTGCGATTATTTCACGATTTACACCATATTTTTTTTCACTATAGTCATATACATCTTTGTACTTTTTTAGATGTGTCACTATCTTTGGCACGTATTTCACCAAGACATTATTGGCTTTTTTCTCACTCTTTTTATGAGTCTTGATGTGACGAGGCTGTAGGTACTTCCAGCTTATCTCATCATATTTTTGAGTTTTAAAGTAAGATAGTAAAAATTTGTTTGCATAGTCGTGAGAGACTCCATTTTTTACAACTTTTTTACAGATATCTATGTAGTGATTATTTTGAAATTCGCAGTTTGTATATTTTGCCGATAGCGTAGACGCCATTAGCACAGCTAAAAGTAGTTTATTCATTTATTTATATTTTCCAATCTTTGTGGTGTACCTACATCATGCCAGATGTTTTTAAACAACTCGCCACTAACTCTTTTATTTTTGATGGCATCCTGAAGTAGTGGGGCTAAAGCAGATTTTCCATACTCTAACGCACTAAAAAGTTTAGGGCTGTAGTAGCCTATACCTGAGAATGTGTATTTTATATCGGCATCATTTAAAACTAGATTGCCTTTTAAGCCAAAATCTCCGTCTAAGTTATGTTTTGGGTTTGGAACTAAAATAAGATGGGCTAAGTTGTCTTCTAAGTCAAAATTTGCATTAAAATCGTAGTCACAAAAAACGTCACCATTCACAACTAAAAAAGGCTCATTTCCTAAAAGAGGCAGAGCTTTCACAATTCCGCCAGCACTCTCTAGTGCCCCCTCGTTTTGTTCATCTGAGTAAGTTATGTTTACACCCCAGCGTGAGCCATCACCAAGAACTTCTGGTATTTTGTATCCTAAATGAGCGAGATTTATTATTATTTCTTTAAATCCACACTTTGAAAGTTTCTCCAGATGCCAGACTATAAGTGGCTTGCCTCTAACTTCTAAGAGTGGTTTTGGCAGAGTATCTGTAAGTGGTCTCATTCTCTCACCACGACCTGCCGCAAGTATCATCGCTTTCATTGAACTTCTTTTAAAAGCTTTGCAAGCTCTTTAGTCTCTTCATATCTACTCGCTGCATCTATGGTGTACTTTAGAGTTAGCGGTATATCTTTTAAATATCCATCTTTACCATCACGAAGGTAAAGACGACTGAAGATGCCAAGCACTTTTATGTGCCTTTGCATCCCCATAAAATCAAACCACTTTAGAAATTCATCATTGCTTGCGTCCAAGCCTTTCTTATCTCGAAATTCTAAAACAAGTTTTTCTATCTCTTCACGCTCATAAGAGATGTAACAATCTTTTAAAAGAGAGACTAAATCATAAGTAACAGCACCATTCATAGCATCTTGATAGTCAATTACCCCTATCTCATTATTTTTTGTCAGCATAATATTTCTTGAGTGATAATCACGATGAACAAACATATTTTGAGATTGAGAAAGAACTACATCTGAAATAGAATCTAGTGCATTTTCTATAATGTTTTTTTGAACCTCACTAAGTGTTACCTTTAGATTTTTCTCTAAATACCAATCCTTCATCAAGTCCATTTCAAAATGTAAAAAAGCTTTGTCATAAAGAGGAAGGTCTTTTATATCTGCATTTTGCATAGTTATTATGACATCTATCGCTTTTGAATATAACTCTTTAAAATTGTTAGCATCTAGAACATTTAGGTAATGAGTATTTCCAAAATCTTCAATAATCAAAAAACCGTCTTTTAAGTTTGTCTCTAAAATCTTAGGAGCATTAACACCTACATTTAAAAGTCTTGAAGTTATATCTATAAATGGAGCAAGTGAATCTTTCTCCAAAGAAGAATCCATCAAAACAAATGTTTTGTCAGCATCTCTTAGTCTATAATATTTCCTAAAACTAGCATCTGCAGATGCTATAGTAATCTCATAATCTTTATATTGAGTTGTATTCAACCACACTTTTATCTTATCCATAAATCCCGCCTAAAATAGAGTCTTTTTTAGCACCAGTTACAGAGCTGAGTTTTACTTCTTCACGGTGAACTCTTTTGCAAGCAAGCCAAGCAAAAGCCATTGCTTCCATGTATTCGCTACTAACTCCAAACTCATCACTGACTTTTACTTCTGCCTTGCATAGCTCTTTTAGTCTTTTCATCAGAAGTGGATTTTTAGCTCCACCACCGCAAACTATAAGTAGCTTGGCATCTGTTTTGTTGGCATCTATGTAGATGCTCTTTGCTGTTAGTTCAAGCAAAGTTCGCTGAATATCTTCTGCTTTGATGGTGTCAAAAAGTGGAAGATGGTTTGATAGCCAAGTAGGGTTAAAATACTCTCGTCCCGTACTCTTTGGAGGCAGTTTTTTAAAATACTCGTCGTCTAAAAAACTCTCCAAAAGTTCTTCATTCACTTTACCCCTTAAAGCAAACAGAGCATCTTTGTCATAATCTGCATCTATGTTAACTGAACTCCAATAATCCATAAGAACATTTCCGCATCCAGTGTCCCAGCCTCTTAACTCCTCACCTAAGATAGTAAGATTTGCCATTCCACCAATGTTTAAAACAGCAGTTTTTTTATTTAAGTTTTTAAATACTTCTTGATGAAAAGCAGGAGCAAAAGGAGCACCTTGCCCACCATTTGCTACATCCATCCTTCTAAAATCAGCTACTACTTGGATGCCAGTTTTTGCACATACAACATTAGCATCTCCGAGTTGCATCGTAAATGCAAACTCAGCATCTGGAGCGTGCCAAAGTGTTTGACCGTGAAGACCAATAGCTTTTATGGTTGTAGCATCTATAGACTCTTTTTTTATAAAGTCATATACAGTATCTGCAAATAAGTGTCCAAGTTTATTATCTATAGTACCAATCTGCTCTAGTGTAGTGGAACTGTTTATTATGTTTAGAATCTCAGCTTTTAGTTCTGTGGGAAATGGAAACTCAGCAGAAGCTTTGAGTAGGCAATGACTATCGTCTATTTCACAAAGAGAGATATCAACACCATCCATACTTGTTCCAGACATAACACCTATGTATAACTCACTCATTATTCATCCTAATTTCCCAACAAATTAACAACCAACTTAACCATTAACTCTTTTTGTTTTGGGTCACTTGTGGCTGTTAGTAGAGCTAATGATACCAAGGCATTATCATTTATTCTTAGTTCACCATTTGGTTTATAAAGTAAATTATTTCTACTTAAAAACAGTATAAATAAAAATGAGCCTATACGTTTGTTTCCATCGCTAAATGGATGGTCTTTTATGATGTAGTATAGTAGGTTTCCTGCTTTTGCCTCTACACTAGGGATAAGGTCATCGCCTCCAAAAGTTTGGTAAATATTGCCTATAATTCCCTCTAACGAATCATCTTTTTCATTTCCAAAAAGTGGTGTAGCTTCACCTCTTTTTATTAATTGTGATTTTAGTTGCTCTATAGCTTGTTTTATCTCTTTGTACTCAAGTGTAAACCTATGTTGTGTTGTTCCCTGTATAGATGCTAGGCTATCTTCATCATAGCTTTGCAGTATTGACCAACTTTTTGCATAGTTGTTTATGATGTCAAATAAGCCTTTTGCTTCATCATTTTCTATATTTTTATTTTCAAGTGAATTTTTTATGAGTTCTATAGTTGAAGACAGTTCATTTAGTTGTTTTTGTTGAAATCTTTTTTGATTAATAGAATAACCTTCTATTAAATACTCTTTTAAAATTTTGGTTGCCCATATACGGAACTGTGTCCCTCTTTTTGATTTAACTCTATACCCGACTGATATAATAACATCTAAATTGTAGTAGTTTACATCCCTTTTTACTTCTCTTTTTCCTTCTACTTGAACTGTCTGGAATTTCCGGATAGTTGAGTTTTCTTCAAGTTCTTGTTCTTTGTAAATATTTTTTATATGTTCATTAATTGTTTTTGTATTTTTATCTAAAAGTTCCCCCATTTGTTTTTGAGAAAGCCAAACAGTTTCATTTTCTAAAGATACATCTAGGTTAATCTCTCCATTTTCATCTGTATATATTAAAACTTCATTACTCACTTGTAAATCTCCTTAACTCCAACTTGCATAACCCCAAAAGCAACAATCGTCCCAATGACTATTTGCCATGAAAAGCCAAGAGAGATGCCAAAAGTGTAGGGTTGAAGACATAAGACAGTTAAGAAACCACCGACAAGTGCAAAAGGAACAAGTTTTGAGTTGCCTCTACTTGTAAATATAGCTGAGAAGAAAACACCTAAAAGACCAGTGTATGCAAAAGCCATAACACCAAGGGCAAAGCTTATAAGTGAAAGCTCGCTGTATCTTTGCCAGAAGTAACTAACCATTGCCATGATTGAGAGAACAATAGCAAAAAATATAACTGCTTTTCTTGAAGCTTTTACAAAGTGCATTTCATCTATCTCACCTTGTTTTAACTTCCACGGTTTGTAAAGGTCTTCGATGGCTACAGAAGCCATTGCCCCCAAAACAGAGTTTGTACTTGAAAGTGCTGCGGCGATTGCCCCAACAGTTACTAAACCGCGAAGTCCGTCTGGCATCTCATTTAGAATGTAGTACATAAAGATAGTGATATTTTCTCCATCAAAACTTTGCACAACATTAGCTTGATGGTAATAGACAAAGAGTAGTGCACCGATGGCAAGAAATAGTAAAACTACGGGAATTGTAAGGAGTATGGAGACTATTAGAGATTTTGCTGCATCTTCTTTGTTTTTACAAGATAGAACTCTTTGAGTCATATCCTGATCCATCCCAAAAGCGGCAATATTTAGAAGTAGCCATCCAGTTAAAAGCCCAATAACACTAAACTTACCATCCATGGAAGTATCAAAAAAACGTAGCTTGTTATTTTCACTTAGCACTTGCATAATGTTAACACTATCAAGAGAGTAGTAAAGAAAAACAAGAACGACAACTCCTGCTCCGACGTAAGTTATGGCTTGAATGATGTCACTTAAAATGACTGACTTTATACCACCAAAATATGTATAAACCAATGCTCCAAGTATTAAAATGACTATAGAGATGAAAACATGTAAGAAAATAATATCCCCAAAAAGAATCATAGAAATAGCCAAAGCACCAATGTAAAGTCTTGCTCCACTTGCGAGAACACGACCGATGAGAAACATGACTCCCGCTTGCTTCTTTGCAGACTCTCCGTATCTAGTTTCAAGTAGTTCATAAACAGTAACAGCTCTCATGGCGTAAAATTTTGGGATAAGAACGTAGGCTACAAAGATGACAGCAAGTAAAGCGGAGAGATAAAACCCTATAAATGTAAAATCATTTTTATATGAAAACTCAGGCGCTCCTAAAAATGTTGCGGCTGATTGTGTAGTAGCAAGAACGGAGATAGCAACTGCAAACATTGGCATGGAGTTTGCACTTATGAAGTACTCTCTTGAAGTCTTTATTTTTGCTTGAGCTAAAATGTATGAGGTGATTGCCAAAATGAGAAAGTAAGCTCCAAAAACAGACCAATCAAGAAGAGAAAAACTAGTTTGCATCTACGGTTTCTTTAGTCCTAACTCTTTAACTTCAGTTCTAACACTATTCATAAACTTTTCTCCAGGATCAGCTTTTGTTGTTCTGTACTCTGCATCTTTTTCTAACCAAAGCGGAGACTTTTCCATCTCTTGATATTCATGATGACCGATGAGGTACTCGATGTTTGGGTGTTTTGCTTTTAGATACTTTACAAGTTTTATATTTGCTTCTACTTGTGCATCTGTTAAATCATCTTTAACATTATCTTCACCACCAACATTTTCTATACCGATACTTGAGTAGTTAAGTCCTATGACATGTCTTGCCATCCAGTTGTCTGGCATCAGTTGATATATAGTTCCATCACGAGCCACTAAAAAGTGAGAAGACACATTGAGTGCTCCTGCATCTGCTATATCGCCTCTATCACTGTAAAGAGTATTACCTTGGAGTCGTTTAAAACAATCCTCAAAGTCCATCACAGCAGTCCAGTGTAGAACTATAACCTTTGGGTCTATTGTTATATGGTCTGTCTCTATGGTGTAGTGTTGTTTGATATACGCTTTTGTCATATCTATGCGTTCTTGTCCAAATTCTATGGGTTTTTGAACTATAGAGTTCTTTGTATGCAGGTTCTCAATTCTTGTGTTTGACTCTTGAATTCTTTTCTTTGAGATAGCTCCATTTTTAACTTGAGAATATATTAAATTTACTAACTCTTCTGCATTGTTAGATGCTAACTGATTTCCAAATAAAAGAATATCTACACCGGAGTTTATAGCTTTTGTAACTGTCTCTTTTAGAGTGTAGTGTTTTGTGATTGCTTTCATCTGTAAATCATCACTGATTAGCACACCTGTAAAGCCCATCTTTTTGCGAAGAAGTTTAGTGTTTATGTTGTATGAAAGTGTTGCAGGATATTTATCATCAAGATGAGAGTTAAACACATGCGCGCTCATTATCATATCTACTTTATTTTCGTCTATGAGGTTTTGATATGGCACTAACTCTTTTTGAGTCCAAGTGTTTGAGATATCTACAAAACCTTTATGAGAGTCTCCGAGTGATGAGCCATGTCCAGGAAAGTGTTTTAACACACTTATGACATTATGTTTTGTCTGAGCATCTATCATGATTTGTGCGTATTTAGTCACTTTTTCGCTTGATTTTCCAAATGAACGTTCTAGTTTTGATATGACCTTATTTCTAGGATTTACATCCAAATCAACAACAGGAGCAAAGTTACAGTTTATGTTATTGTTTTTTAGCATCTGTGATTGTCTGTCATATATGTCTTTTGCCTGTTGTGTTGAAAGAAATGAAACCTCTTTTGCAGATGGAAATCGTTCAAATCCATAGTAGTGCTTTAGCCGTGCTACATTTCCACCCTCTTGATCAACAGATATTAAAAGAGGTTTAGGTGATAATTTTTGCAGTTTTGCAGTTAATTTTTTTAGTTGCTCTGGAGAGTCTATATTTTTAGTTATGCTTCTTTTTTCATAAAATTTATCAAATAATATCACTCCGCCAAGTTCATATTTTTGTATCTGTTTTACGATTTCAGTCTCTTTATTAACGCTTTGCTTTTCAAACCCAATAACGAGCATGCGACCAATCTGTTTTTTAAGTTTTTGTGACTCAGATGGTTTAGCATCTAGGGCTAAAATAGTTAGTAAGAGTATTAGGATGTATTTCATGTACCTACCTTAAAATTAATTATATTGTTTATATCATCTATAACATTAAATATAAGAGATTTTGTCTTCTCTTTGGTCACTTTATGAGGTTCAAAATGATCAGATACCACTTTAAATATGTATTTATTTTCTATATCCTCAGTAGCTTTTATAAAACCAGCAGATTCCATATCTACGAGTTCATAACTACCATGTTGTGATATTTCAGACTCTACACAAGTAAGATTTGCATCTCTAGCATCTATTAACTCTCCAATAGCAAATTTTTTATCCGCGCCACAGATGCCTACATTTATGATTGTGTCATTAGCACTCATATTAGCTACAACATTCTTTGTTGCATTAAACATGTTCTCAGAACCAATACCACTAACTATTAGAGTAATGTGTGAGTTTTGTCTATTTTTTGGAAGTTTATATTTATCAACAAAAGCCTGAGCTTCTGATTTTAAAGCACATAATATATATAGCATTTTTACAAACCTCTCTTACAATTATGTAAAATTATAACTAAAAAGCTTTGTTATTTAAAAATATTTGGCTATAATTCCGTCGCTTCCCTTTAGACCTGTGCAATGATGTTTTAGGACAATGTGTCAGGGTAGGAATACAGCAGCACACCTTGATTCGTCATGTGCCGCAGGTATCTGGAGGGAAGTCTTCTCAGCAATGCTTTTGCCCAATTTCCACGTTGAAATTAAGTGAAATTTCGTCATTTACCAATGTAAACTCCTCAATTTAACTAAATTTCGCCTTGAACTTGAACAAAATTATTTACTGACTATTAATCTTCTCTATATTTACTTATCCCACACGGCTGATTTGGTTTTGGTGGATGATCTTTTAAGTATGTTAAGTCTTCTAGTGTCTGAGTTAAAACTTTCTTTTGTTGAAGTATTGGAAGCATAAGATTATCTTTCTCATTAAGAGGAATATCCCAGTTTAAAAGTATTTTCTGTACTTCATCATCTAGTTCTTTTAGTGCATTATCTATGTGTTTAATTGAATTCATAGAGCAATTGTAGCAAAAATTTATAATAATTTGGGTATAATTGCATTCTCAAATTATGGGAATTTTACAAAGGAGCTATCGATGCCAAAAATGAAATCGGTAAAAGGCGCTGTAAAGCGTTTTAAAGTTAAGAAAAACGGTTCTGTTAAACGTGGTACAGCGTACAGAAGTCATATTTTAACTAAACAAGATGCAGATACTCGTCGCAAGCAAAACAGTCCTAAGACTGTTTCAAAAGCTGACGAAGCAAATGTTAAGGCTATGATTAATTAATATTTAGTTAATTGTAAATCTCCAATTATTTAATTGGGCAAGACCACCATTGATGTGGCACCTTATCACAAAAAGTGACCGGGTAAAGAAAAAGGAAAAATATGCCAAGAGTAAAAACAGGTGTTGTTCGTAGAAGAAGACACAAGAAAATATTAAAATTAGCGAAGGGTTTTTATAGCGGACGCCGTAAACACTTCAGAAAAGCTAAAGAACAAATTGAACGTTCATGGGTATATGCTCACCGTGACCGTAAACAGAAAAAACGTGATTTCCGTAGATTATGGATAGTACGTATCAATGCAGCTTCTCGTTTAAATGGAATGAATTATTCAACTTTCATGAACGGACTTCATAAATCTGGCATCGAGCTTGACCGTAAAATTCTTGCTGACATGGCGATGAATGACGCAGCAGCATTTACTGCAGTTGCAGACGCATCTAAAGCAGCACTTAGTAAATAATTTTTGCTAAGTTAGACTTCTTGTATAACTTACGGAGGTGGGACTTCTAGGAACGCTAACCCTTGGCGTTCTCCATTATAAGTTCCGCAAATAGGCGAGGTTAAAACCTCACTTCCAGAGTTTGCAAGAAGTCTTCTCTAGTTTTTGGCTAGAGAGTCTAAATTTTATGTAGAAATAATACTGAATTACCTTTAGTAT
>JAQIBW010000065.1 GCA_027858865.1 Sulfurimonas sp.
GTAAACAATACTGCTGGAAAAGTAATAGCAAACTACTGGTTAGATAAAATTTATTCAAAAGAAGAGGGTTGGGCTCATAGAAATGGGGATTACCATATCCATGATTTAGATTGTTTAACTGCTTATTGTGCAGGATGGTCTCTTAGAGCTTTACTAAATGAAGGCTTTAACGGAGTTAGAGGTAGAGTAGAATCTCGTCCGCCTCAGCATTTTAGAGAAGCGCTAGGACAAATGGCAAACTTTTTAGGAATACTTCAAAGTGAGTGGGCTGGAGCACAAGCTTTTAGTTCATTTGATACGTATTTGGCACCATTTGTATTTAAAGATAATCTTCCATACAAAGAAGTCAAAAAAGCTGTAATAAGTTTTATATATAACTTAAACGTACCAGCTCGTTGGGGTCAAAGTCCTTTTACAAACATAACAATTGACTGGACAGTTCCAAGTGACTTGGCTGACCAGACTCCTACATCAAATGATATTCACCTATTTAAAGACTTAGACGATAAAGTTCTTTTAGAAGAAGCTAAAAAAAGAGGTGTTAACGCACTTGAAGATATGACTTATAAAAACTTCCAAAAAGAGATGAATCTTATAAACAAAGCTTACTATGAGGTTATGACCGAAGGTGATAAAACAGGACAGCCTTTTACTTTTCCTATTCCTACGGTTAATATCACAGAAGATTTTGATTGGTATGGAGAAAATACTGATTTACTTTTTGAAAATACTGCAAAGATTGGTTCATCGTACTTTCAAAACTTTATCGGAAGTCAATATATGAGAGACAAAAACGGTAATCTTGTAGAAGATCCTAAAGCGTATAAACCAGGAAATGTTAGAAGTATGTGTTGCCGTCTACAACTTGACCTTCGTGAACTTCTTAAGCGTGGTGGTGGTCTGTTTGGATCTGCTGAAATGACAGGAAGTATTGGTGTTGTTACTATAAATATGGCAAGACTTGGATATTCATATGAAGGTAACAAAGAATTACTATTTAAACAATTAGAGCGCCTAATGAGTTTAGCAAAATTTACACTAGAGAAAAAACGTGTTTTTGTTAAAGACATGTATGAGAGAGGTTTATATCCTTATACAGCTAGATATTTACCAGGCTTTGCTAATCACTTCTCAACTATCGGAATAAACGGTGTAAATGAAATGATTAGAAACTTCACTGGTGATAAACATAATATTGCTGATGATTACGGAATGAAATTTGCTGAAGAAATTATAGAGTTCATGAGAAGTAAGATGGTAGAGTATCAAGAAGAAACTGGTAATTTATATAACTTAGAAGCAACACCTGCAGAGGGCACAACTTATCGTTTTGCGAAAGAAGATAAGAAAAGATTTCCAGATATTTTACAAGCAGGAATGGGTGAGAATATCTATTATACAAACTCTTCACAATTACCGGCTGATTATACATCTGATCCATTTGAAGCTTTAGATTTACAAGATGATTTACAGTGTGCATACACAGGCGGAACTGTTTTACACCTTTATATGAAAGAGCGAATAAGCTCAAGCGAAGCTTGTAGAAAAATGATAAAAAATGGTAGTTCAAATTATAGACTGCCATATATCACTATGACACCTGTATTTTCAGTGTGTGATAAACACGGTTATATAAACGGAGAGCATCAATTTTGTCCTAAGTGTGATGAAGAATTAATAAAAAATTTCGAGAAGGAGACAGCACATGAGTAGAGAAGCAATGCTGAAGAAGCTAGAAGCTAAGAGGACTAAGTGTATCGTATACACTAGAGTTATGGGTTACCATAGACCTGTTGAGAGTTTTAATGTTGGTAAAACCGGTGAACATAAAGAAAGATTACAATTTGAAGAAAAACTTTCTTGCTAATCAAAGCATTTTTGATATAACCAAATTCACGACAACTGATTATCCTGATTATTTGTCGTGTATTTTATGGTTTGCAAAATGCAACATGAGATGCCCATATTGTTACAACTCAGATATAGTTTTAGCACAAGGTTCTATCACAAATAAAGAAGTGTTAACTTTCTGAAAAAGTAGAGTAGGAAAACTTGATTCTGTTGTTTTAAGCGGAGGAGAGTGCACTATAAGCCCTGATATCATTGAACTGTGCGAAGAGATAAAAGAGCTTGGCTTTAAGATAAAAATTGATACAAATGGACTAGAGACAGAAGTTATAGAAGAGTTGATTGACTTTAAACTAGTTGATTATATAGCTCTTGATTATAAAGCACCTGCGCATAAATTTAAAGAGTTAACAAAAACAGCCTCAAGTGAAAAGTTTTTTAAAACTTTGGATATGCTAGTTGATAAAAAATTTCCTTTTGAAACCAGAACAACTATTCATCCAGATTTGCTCAATACTGATGATATAAACACGATTGTTTTAGACCTTGAAGAGAGAAAATATACAGGAACATACTACTTGCAAAACTATTTACATGTAGAAAATACTTTAGCACATATGGATGAACCAACAAAATATTTTGATAAAAACCTTTTAAAAAACAACTCAATTCCCATAGAGTTTAGAAACTAACAAAAATAAAACTTTTTAAGTCTGCTTTAGATAAAATATTTTATTAAAAAAGAATTATTAGGATTTAAATATGGAAAGAAAAAAGATATATAACCCTAGTTCAAATGAGACGTTAAATGATCGTAGAATTTTTGGTGGTAATCCTCATGGTATTTTGAATTTTACAAAAGCAAAATATACATGGGCACTTAATCTTTGGGATATGATGGAAGCAAACACATGGTTTCCAAAAGAAGTAGATACAACAAAAGATATAATTGATTATAACAAAAACTTGACTGATTCAGAAAAACGTATGTATGATTTAGTATGGTCACAACTTATAAGCATGGATAGTTTTCAGACAAACAACTTAGCTGACAATATAAATCCTTATATAACAGCACCAGAAGTCAATGCACTTTTAGCACGTCAAGCTTATGAAGAAGCTAACCACTCAAAATCATATGCAGTTATGGCTGAAGCAATTTGTGACAATACGGACATGATATATGAAATGGAAAAACATGATGATGTTTTAAAGCGTAAAAATGCATATATCTCTAGCGTATATGAAGAGCTTGCTGGTGATGTAACAGAAGAAAAACTACTTTTGGCTATGTTTGCAAATCAAATTTTAGAAGGTGTCTATTTTTATTCAGGATTTACGGCAATTTATGCACTGGCACGCGCTGGCAGGATGCTAGGATC
>JAQIBW010000095.1 GCA_027858865.1 Sulfurimonas sp.
TATGGTGTGATAGATGTAAATGCTCAATTTAAAGATGAGGAGACCATTGTATTTATATCTGGAAGACTAGGGTATCCAAATGTATTTTCTAAAAAAATCGGAAGTAATAGTGTAGAACAAATGGTGTATTATGGTAAAAGTAATTCAGCATGTAGTACTCATGGTGAATATATTATATATAAGGCGAGAGAGAGCTCAAATGCATTCTCAACTAATACTTTTAACTTACATTTAATCTCAACAAAGACAGATTTTATTAGAAGACTTACCGCTACCGGAGTTAATGAGTTTCCAAGATTTTCTATAGATGGAGATGCAATACTGTTTATTAAAAATTATAAAGCTCAAAGCTCTATTGGTATTATAAGATTAAATCATAATAAAAACTACTTGTTTCCACTAAAATATGGGAAATTACAAGCCATGGATTGGTGATTACATATTAGTATAGATAGAATTCACCAATTTTGTACATAATATATTAACTTATTATGCTTTTTTTGGTACAATCAAACAATTTAATAGTAAGGTAAGAAAATATGTAAAATATAGTATTCTCAAGTGTTGTAATGGCACTTTTAGTTTTTAGTGGATGTGCAGACAAGAAACCAGCAGTTGATGAAAAAGTAACACAAGAAGTAGTTGCTCAAGAAGTTGAAGCTGTTAAAACTGAAACTGTAACTCCTGAAGATGCAACAGTTGGTGAAAGCGATATGTCAGTCTCTGATTCTAATGAGATGAATATGGCGAATCTAGAGAAAGAATTGTCAACTGTTTATTTTGACTTTGATAAGTTTGTTATACGTCCAGATATGGAATCAAAAGTTGCGGATTCTGCTACTGTTGCTAATGCTGGAGCAAGCGCATTTACTGTAAAGCTTGAAGGTAATTGTGATGAGTGGGGTAGTGATGAGTATAACTTCGCACTTGGCTTAAAAAGAGCTTCTACAGTAAAGAAAGCGTTAATGGCTGAAGGTGTTAATGAGACTCGTATTACAATGGTAAGTTATGGTGAAAGTAACCCTGTATGTAATGATAAAACTCAAGATTGTTGGACGAAAAATCGTCGTGTAGATTTTAAACTTCTTCCGTAACTTATGAATCGCATTTTTTTAGTTGTTCTCTTTGCAACTATTGTGCCATTTAACTTAATCAGTGCCGAACCTTCTGCGTTTGGTGCTGGTAATTTAGAGACCTCTGAACCTTATGGCTTATCTTCAAGTGAAAAGGCTATTCTTCAAAACAAAGACAAACTCAAAAAAGTTCTTGTAAAAAGTAATAATCAAGCTAATGAAGTTGACTCACTAAGAGAAAGAATTGACGGTTTACAGACTATTATTGAGGGTTTAAGTAGAAAAGCCCAAGAAAATAAACTGACCCTGAAAAATCTAGATGAAAAAAACAGACAAGAGTTAATTAGTTCAAATGAGTATGAGAAAAGGTTAGGTGAAATATCTCAAGTAAATGCTTTAGAGATAAAAGATATGAAATTAGCAGTTGCTGAACTAACAGCTCTGTTAAATATTGTAAATTCAGACTATGTTACAAAAGATGAATTTAACACTTTGGTAAGTGATTTTAACAAATTTAAAGAGTTAGTTGCAAAAGAACTTAAAAATAGTCCTGCTCCTGTGCCGTCTAAGATATCAAATGCTGAAATGGCAAAATTAGCAAAACAGAATTATGATAAAAAATATTATACAAAAAGTATAGATTATTATACTAAGTTAATAGAAAATAATTATAAACCGGCTTATGCCCACTATATGATCGGTGAGATGAAGTATAAAAGAAAAAATTATAGTGACGCTATAGCATATTTTAAAAAGAGTGCTTCGTTATATTCTAAAGCTTCTTATATGCCAGTTCTCATGCTTCACACAGCGGTATCAATGGAAGAAACAGGTGATATAAAAAATGCAAAAATTTTTTATAAAGGTATAGTTTCTAAATATTCAAATTCTGAGCATGCTCAAACAGCAAAAAATAGACTGAGTAAGTTGAAATAAGAGTTGTCTATTAATAAATCTCATAAATAAATATGTTAGAATCACAAAAATAAGAAAAGGTTGAAAAATGGCAATAGAAGCAAATCAAATAGTATCATTAGAGTATGAAGTTCGTGATGGAGAAGCTGTAGTAGACACTAATATAGGTGGAGAACCTTTAGTATTTATGTTCGGTAAAGGTCAAATTATTCCAGGTTTAGAAAATGGAATAGTTGACATGGAAATCGGTGAAAAAGCTGATCTTCTAGTTAAGGCTGAAGATGCTTACGGAATTCATAACCCGGATGCAAAACAAGAAGTTCCTAAAGATCAGTTTGCTGGAATAGAGTTAGAGCTTGGTATGCCTCTTTATGGTCAAGGTGAAGATGGTGGAACAGTTCAAGTTGTTGTAAAAGAAATTGGTGAAGAAACTGTAATCATTGACTTTAATCACCCCCTTGCAGGTAAAGACTTAATGTTTAGTGTAACTATTAACAACGTAAGAGATGCATCTGCAGAAGAAGCTATGTCAGGTATTCCTGCTGAAAATCAACAAGATGATGAGTGTTGTGGTACTGGTGGCGGCACTGGCTGTGGATGCGACTAACTTTATAACTGCCTCTGAGTCATCGCACCAGGCATTTAAAACAGCAACACTTTTAAAAACACTCAGCGTAAACTCTCTTATAATGGGAGAGGTTGGTGTTGGCAAAAAAAGTCTTGCACGTTATATACTTCCGGATGCTACTGTAATAGAAGCATCTGATTTTGATGAAATACTTAGCACTTTAGAGAGTGTTAATGAAATCATAATTATCAACTTAGAAAATTCACCAAATATAAAGAGAATTATTGACGCTATTAACACCAACTCTGTTAGAGTTATTGCAACAGCTAAAAGCTCTTTTTCAAATGAATATATAGATGAGATTTTTAGTGTAAAATTTGATATACCATCTCTTCGTGAAAGAAGTGAAGATGTAGAAGAATTACTAAAGATGTTTATCAATGAAGCGTCTTCACTGTTTTGTAATAGTACAAAATTTAATACTGAAAATTTCATTCCAGACTTATCTCAAAACTCTAATTCATTAAAAAGACAAGTGATGATTCACTCGTTATTACAAGATATCAAAGAAGTTGAATTGATGAATATCATAGAAAATTATTTGGCTGATAAACTAGGTTCACAAAGTGACTATAGAAACTTTTTGCATCTATATGAAGTTCCTCTTATTAAAGCAGGATTAAATAGATTTAAATCACAACTTCAATTATCGGATAAGTTGGGTTTAAACAGAAATACACTCAGAAAAAAAATAGCAGACAATCAAAAATATTTATAAAATAGAAGGAAGTTTATGAAAAAAATAGCAATGATATTTGCAGGACAAGGTAGTCAAGCAGTAGGTATGGGTCGGGATTTTTATGATAATTCTGACATAGCAAAAGAGATGTTTGATAAAGCCGGTGAAAGAATTGGTGTTGACTTTAAAGAGTTGATTTTTGAAGAAAATGAAAAGTTAGGTCAAACAGCATATACACAACCTGCAATATTACTTATTCAAATGATAGCTTATCGTCTTTTTAAAGAAGCATGTCCAGATACTACTGCAACACTTTTTCTAGGCCATTCACTTGGTGAGTTTTCAGCATTATGTGCAAGTGGTGCTATTGACTATGTAGATGCAGTCGAATTAGTGCATAAACGTGGTGCATTGATGCAGAGTGCTTGTGACACTATAGAAGCTGGTATGATGGTTTTAGTTGGTTTAGATGATGCTTCTGTAGAAGCAGTATGTTCTAAAGCTCAAAATGAGGGCAAAAAAGTATGGCCAGCGAATTATAATCAAGATGGTCAGTTGGTTGTTGCCGGCATGAAATCTGATTTACAATCTTTAGAGCAGACTTTTAAAGATGCAGGTGCTAAAAGAGCACTTTTACTAGATATGTCAGTTGCATCTCATTGTAATTTATTACAAAGTGCACAAGAACCTTTAGCTGAGTTGATGTCTGCAATGGTAAAAGAAAACTTTAGCGCTCCTGTAATTTCTAATGTGACTACAAAGGCTTATAGTACAAAAGATGAAGCAATTTCTTTACTTAAAGATCAACTAGTTAAACCTGTAAAATATAAACAATCTATTTTAGCTATAGCTAATGATGTTGATTTAGCTATAGAATTTGGTAACGGCGTTACGTTAAAAGGTTTAAACCGTAGAATTGCTAAAGATTTAAAAACACTTAATATATCTGATATGGCTTCTTTAGAAGCAGTTGCAGAGGAAATTTGCAACTAAAATGAGAGTTACACTTGCTCAAACAGCACCAAAATTAAATCCTTCAAATTTAGATGATATTTGTAAGACTATTGAAGAATTTAAAGGCACAAGCGATTTAATAGTATTTAGTGAATTGTCTTTGAATGGCTATTTACTACAAGATAAACTTTATGAAGACGCTTGGAATATACATGAACTAAATAAATTAGAGAGTTTAAGTCAAGAGATTGATATTGTTGTAGGCGGTGCTATTAAAGATGAAGATTCATTTAGAAATGCATCTCTGTATTTCTCTAATGGAAAGCTTCTGAGTCAACACTACAAAGTGCATCTTCCAAACTACGGTATGTTTGAAGAAGCAAGATACTTTAAAGCCGGTGATATATTTGAAAGTTTTTCAAGTAAGTTTGGTAAAACCTCAATGTTAGTTTGTGAAGATCTATGGCATAAATCAGTTCATCACGATTTAATAAAAGAAAATCCAAATTTAATCATAGTTCTTGTAGCATCTCCTGCTCGTGGTTTTAGTGATGATGGCTTAGCTATACAAGAGAAGTGGTACTCTATAATAAAAACAGTAGCTGCTGAGTGTAGAGCAGAAGTCATTTTTGTAAATCGTGTGGGTTTTGAAGATGGACTTGGCTTCTGGGGTGCAAGCTGTATAGTAGATAATAGTGGTAATATTATGCACCAACTACCTCGTTATGAAACAATTATAAAAACGTTTACACTATAAAAGGAAAATAAATAATGAAAATAGCAATTATGGGTGCAATGCCTGAAGAAGTGGCTCCAATACTAGAAAAATTAGGAACATATAAAACAACAAAATATGCAGATAATGAGTATTATGAAGCTTCATATAAAGGTATAGATGTTGTCGTAGCTTACTCTAAAATTGGTAAAGTGTTTTCTACACTAACTGCAACTACAATGATTCAGCATTTCAATTGTAGCGTACTACTTTTTAGTGGTGTTGCTGGTGGTATAAATCCAAGTTTAAAAATTGGAGATTTAATCGTAGCAACAAAATTATGTCAACATGACTTAGATATAACTGCATTTGGTCATCCGATGGGGTTTGTTCCAGGAGGGAGTGTCTTTGTTGAAGCAGATAAAGGATTAATCGAACTCTCAAAAGAAGTTGCTACAGAGTTAAATAAAAATGTGATTGAAGGAATTATCGCAACAGGTGACCAATTTGTGCATGATGAAAATATTAAAGCTAATATAGTAAAGCATTTCAATGCTGATGCTTTAGAGATGGAGGGTGGCTCGGTAGCAGTTGTTTGTAAATCTTTAGATGTGCCATTTTTTATTCTTCGTGCTATTAGCGATACTGCTGATACTGATGCAAGTTTTTCATTTGATGAGTTTATGGAATCAAGTGCCATTATATCAGCTGAGTTTATTATGAAAATGGTTCAGTCCATGATAAATAACGCTAAATGAATATAATCCATTTGACTACGTTAACACTAGGTTCACTTCAGCAGTGGGCTCGATTTTTAAGAAGTTAAACATGAAAAAAATATGCCCATCTAAAAAAATAATGTCAAAACTAGGTCGTACAAATGCTGAGTTTGACCTAATCCAAGAGGGTGATAAGATTTTAGTTGGACTAAGTGGTGGGAAAGACTCTCTTACTATGATTCATGCTATGAAAGAACAGCAGCGTCGCGCTCCTTTTAAGTTTGAATTTTTAGCAGTGACTGTTGGTTATGGAATGGGTGAAAATTTTGATAATTTAGTTGCTCATTGTAAGGAATATGATATTCCTTATATAATTCATGATACGAAAATATATGAATTAGCAGAAGAAAAAATTAGAAAGAATTCATCTTTTTGTAGTTTCTTTTCAAGAATGAGAAGGGGAGCACTTTATGGATTGGCTGAGAAGCATGGATGCAATAAACTAGCTCTAGGTCATCATATGGATGATGCTGCAGAGAGTTTTTTTATGAACTTTATTTATAATGGACAGATGCGATCTCTTGCTCCAAAATATAAAGCAGAGAACGGGTTATTTATAATACGTCCTCTTATTCAGATGCGTGAGCGACAACTATCCGCATTTGTAGTTGAGAATAATATAGCTGCTATTGGTGATGAAGCATGTCCAGCTATGCGTTTTGATATTAAAATGCCGCATGCCCGAGCTAATATGAAAAAGATGTTATCTAATATGGAAAAAGAGTTCCCATCACTCTTTACAAGTATGAATGCAGCATTTAAAAATATTTCTGTAGATTGTTTTTTTGATATAGAAAAGTTTAGTATTTAGTATTTAGACTCTAAATTTTCTTCATCTTTTTCAATCTGAGACTTTTTGTTATGCAGAGTTTCTTTTTTTAAAGTTTTTAAGAACTCTAGAATATTTTCTTGATATGAGATGGTATCTCTATCTCTTGTTAATTCTATAATAGGATGAAGAGAGCTTATATCTATTTTTTTTGCATATCTTGGAATTATCTTTAGCTCTTTTTGTATATGTGACACAAGTGTATCTATATCTAGACCATTGTTGTCTTGTACTTTCTTAACTAGCTCTTTTGTTGAGAGCATTAATAAGTTTGCTCTGTCTTCATCCTTCTTGTATATATCCATACCTATGTTTTTAACTATTAAATAGCAGTCTTCATTTATTTCTTTATTAGAAACTATTATAAGTGCAAAATTTTTAGCACGAAATTCTAATGAGCCATGATGATGAACAAAAAATTCACGAAAGGCACTGAAGAAATGGTGTTTAAGTTTAAAACTCAGTCTCATTTAAATCCCTAATATAAATATATGTGCTATTATATCAGTAATAATCACCGACAAGAGTAAACGCCCCCCAATACCCCGGATGCGGATAACGGGCCTTCAAATGACGTG
>JAQIBW010000113.1 GCA_027858865.1 Sulfurimonas sp.
AACCCTGAATCCATAGGGATTATCATCACAAAAGACTTTGAGTACTACGGTTTTTTATCTGCTAGAGCCATTATAAATATTATGAATGAGCAGAATCTGCTCTTTGCCATAGAACAAAATCCGCTTACAAAACTACCTGGAAACACTATGATAGAAAAGTATATTTGGGATGCTTCTACATCAAAAGAAACATATCTCCTTTGCTACTTTGATCTGGATAATTTTAAAGCTTTTAATGATGTTTACGGATTTAGAAATGGAGATAGAGTAATACAACTCTTTGCTGACATTCTTAAAAAAAATCTACCTCAGGAATTTTTTAAAGCGCACATTGGTGGAGATGATTTTTTTGCCGGTGTAAAAAATATGCAAGAAGATAATGACTCTTATGTAAAAAATGTTAAGCACATAGTCAAAAAATTCACAGATGATGTTATAGAGTTTTACTCGCAAGATGATAAAGAGAGAGGTTATATATTTTCAAAAGATAGAGAAGGGAACAAAAAAGAGTTTCCTCTTTTAACTGTTAGTGCTTCAATATTAATAATTGGTAAAAACTCTAAAAATAGATGTGCTAAAAAGATAAACGAAATTTTATCCATACAAAAAAAAGTTGCTAAAAATGAACTCTCTCACATCTCACTAAGTTGTATGATATGATTTTAGGCTTTAAATCATAATTTAACTCTATAGATGCTAAAATCCTTACAAATTAATTTGGAGTTGCATGTGAAAGAGTCTTCTGAAGTATTAGCAAGAAAATATCGTCCATCAAATTTTGATGAGCTTATCGGTCAAGACACTATTGCTCAGACTTTATCACTTGCACTAGATTCCAACAGACTCTCTCATGCATACCTTTTCTCAGGTCTTAGAGGAAGTGGAAAGACTTCAACCGCCCGCATCTTCGCAAAAGCTCTTATTTGTGAGCAGGGAATGTCTCATCAACCATGTGGCGTTTGTCAAAACTGTACTTTAGCAGTACAAAACCGTCATATGGACATAGTGGAAATGGACGCAGCATCTTCACGTAAAATAGACGACATAAGAGATCTTATTGAGCAGACAAAGTACAAACCTTCATCTGCAAGATATAAGATATTTATCATCGATGAAGTGCATATGCTTACAAAAGAAGCTTTTAACGCCCTCTTAAAGACTCTTGAAGAGCCACCTGAATATGTCAAGTTTATCTTAGCTACTACTGACCCGCTGAAGCTTCCCGCAACTATTTTAAGTCGTACTCAGCACTTTAGATTTAAGTCTATTGCAACTAAAAAGGTTATTGACCACTTAGCTCATATCTTAAATCTTGAAGAGATTAAGTATGAAGTAGATGCTTTAGAGATTCTAGCAAGAAGCGGAAACGGAAGTTTAAGAGACACTCTTACTCTACTTGATCAAGCTATAATCTACTCTAAAAATCATGTAGATGTAAATACAGTTACAGATATGTTGGGTCTTGTTGATCCTAAGTTCATCATGGATTTATTTAGTGCAGTATTTGCAAAAGATTATGCCCGTCTTGTAGAGTACACCCAAATACTCGAAGATTACGAAGCTGAGATGGTTGTTGATGAACTCATAGCTTACTTAAAAGAGCGTATGTACAATCAAGATGCACTCTTTTCTACTCTGGTTTTAGATAGATTTTTTAGAATTTTAAGTGATTCGAAGTCACTCTTTAGCATCAATGCTGATGGCTCATTTGTAATATCTCTTATCTTTTTCAAGATGGTTGAAGCTCTTCGTATAAAAGAAGTTGACCAGATGATAGAGTCTCTTCAAAAAGAGATTAAAAGACCTGAGCTATCTAACATAAATATAGAACCAATTGCATCTGCTCAAGTTGAAACACAACAACCTCAAGAAGAGATTGCACCGCTTGAAACACATATTCCAGAGCCTGAAACTGTACAACATATAGAAGCACCTGTAGAGATGCCAAACCTATCGGTTAAGATGTTTAATGAACTAATTGCCAGCATCAAAGATAGAAATGCAGAGCTAGGCAGATGCTTCGAGGAATCTATCAGTTTTGTATCTTATGAAAATGAGGTTCTTACTTGGGAGAGTTGTGCAAATGAAGAGTGTAAAAAAACTCTGACTCACGGTTACTCTGCCATAAAACAACTTGTACGTGAGACTTTTGGTTTTGAGACAAAAATCAAACATCAAGCCTGCACAAAAGAGATGCCAGAAAAAAAAAATGACATCCCACTAGCTACTTCTAATCCAGCAAAAATTGAGCAACCTCAGATGCAACATGAACAAAGCACTTCAATGGTCGAAGATGCTGAGATAGGTGGAAGTGCAAGTTGTGTAACTAACTGTTCACCTGCACATGATGAAGTCAAAGAAGTTAGTGAAACTGATATAAAAGATGAACCAATGGTTCAAAAAGCCATAGAGTTATTTGAAGCTACGAAGATAACTATACAGTCTAAGATCTAATCTCTTAAATTTACTCAAAAAAAATGTCACTACAGCAAAGATTTTCTTCTTTGCAAAACTCTAAAATATTTTTATATGGTGGTCTGTTTCTTCGCTTGATGGTTGCAAAGTTTGCTTGAGACATATTTAATGCGACTGCCACATCTTTATCTAAAACTTTTTTATTTTTGCCTGTTGCCAAATAGAGTTTTAACTCTTCAATAATGTCATGAAAATCTCTCATATATATTCCTACTAAATCAATAGTAAAAATATAGCGCAAGTAAAAAGAAACTTACAAATATATGGCAATTTGCTATTTTTTTAGCATCTCTTTGATAGAAAAGCTAAAAACTGAGCCCTCTGCAAACTTAGATTTTATCTCTAACTTTGAATTATGCATCTTTAAAATATAGCTAACCATAGCCAACCCTATTCCCATAGAGTTATCCCAAGTATTTTTCTTTACTCTGTAAAACTTGGCAGTAACCTTGTCTAGATGCTCTTCTTGAATACCTATACCTTTATCAATCACAGAGAATTCACCATCATTTAAAACTACTGTTACATCCATTTCAGAGTATTTAAGCGCATTATCCACTAGATTGATAAGAACTAGCTCTATCATCGTTTTATCAGCTTCTACCATTGTATTTACAGCTTCTAGGTTGATCTCTCTATCTCTGTACTTTAAAGATAGATTTGAAACTACTTCTTGACAAAGTTTTTTCATATCGAAACGTTTTATTTCTAGTTTTAGGTCGTCATTTTCCAGTTTTACAGATAGGGCTAAACGATCTAGCATCTGAGAGATTTTATCTCCATTTGAGCTTATCTTACTTAAGAATTTTTCACGTATCTTTGGATTAATATCGGGATCTTCTTGAAGTGTTTGTGCATAACCAATTATAGATGCTACAGGATTTTTAAACTCATGAGATATAGCAGATAATATATCATTTCTCTGCTTGTTCATAAGTCTAAGTTTTGCTGTATATTTTCTCTTTTGCTTATCTCTTGAACTCAATTTCTTCACAAGATTCTTAAGCATCAAAGATATTTGTAAAAACTCGTAAAAGTATTTTGTCTTTATGATGGCGTTGTAGTTTTTGTTTGAGATTTCATCAAGAAAAGCAGTAATCTGATCGATATCATAAACGATTCTCTCACTCATTCGTTTAGAAATATAAAATGCAAAAACGACAACCACTAAAAAGACTAAAAAGAGCTTAGACCATAAAGAATAAAAGTCACTCATCACCTGAGCCAAACTCATAGAGAGTCTAATATATATTTTTTTACCATGATAAGAAAACTTCTTTGCTACATACAAAAAATCTACTTTTAATGTTTTTGAGTATCTTGTTATATGTGAAAATTTATCTCTATTTGCCTGCATTATCTCATATCTAGAAGCATGATTGTCCATAGTCGATTTATCTGCGCTAGATTCTGCAATGACTACACCATCATTATCTATCATCGTAACACGAAGCTCTGTATTTTTATGTACAAGTTTAGCAAAGGAGTCAAGATCTTCAATCTTTTGTAATTCCAGTCCCATTAGTACTATCGCATTTTCTAGATGATCTTGATTGCGATCAATGATGATTGATTTAAGAGCTATGTAGCTAATAAGAGATGTAACAAAAAGAGTTCCTACAAAAAGAAGTAGAAACTTTATAATAAATATTTGATGTATTTTTAACACAATCGGTATCCAACTCCCCGTACTGTTTGAATATAATCTTTACTCTTTTGTGGATCAATCTTTTCTTTTAAACGATTGATAGCAACATTTACAGTCTTGTACTGGTAAGCCTCACCGTCTCCCCATACATTTGTAAGAAGATAGTCACGATCTAAAACACTATTTTTATTGACGATAAACTCATATAAAAGGTCAAATTCTAGTTTTGTAATTTCTACCTTATCTCCATCAACAGTTAACTCTCTAGTACTCTTATCCAAAAGTAGATCTCTGTGAGAAATCTGACCTTCACTAAATTTTTTAGTAGTTCTCCTAAGGATAGATTTAACACGAAGAATAAGTTCTTTCATATTAAAAGGTTTAGTAAGATAATCATCTCCACCTCTTAAAAAGCCCTCTTCTATGTCTGAATCTAAGTTTTTTGCACTCAGATAAATAACAGGAGTTAAAACACCTTCATCACGAAGAGTTGCAACAAACTCACTGCCTTCAACACCAGGAAGATTTCTATCCATGATAAGCAAATCTATCTCTTCTTCTTCAAGTATTTGACTTACAGTTTTAGTGTTTAAAAAGCCTATAACTTCAAAACCCTCTTTCTCCAAACTATACTCAAGAAGTTCTAGTAAATCCTCTTCATCTTCAACTACAACAATTTTAGCGCTCATAAATCACCTTAGAGATTATCTTTTCATTATTGTACCAAAATGTTGTTTTAGTTTTATTACAGTCTGATTACACCAATGCTTAAAATTAAATGTCTATCTTATACCCTGTTGCAAACACATTCTTTATAATATCTTTTGGCATTTTTTTTCTTAAATTTTTTATTATTGTTTTTAAAGCACCTAATTTATCATGGTCATAATCCTCTTCATACCATACATTAATTATAATATCATCATAAGTAAATGTTCTATTTACAGACGAAAAAAGAAGTGATAAAATAGATCTCTCTTTATTTGTAAGAACTGCTGATGAATTATTGTTAAGGAGTTCTTCTCTTTGTATATCCCAGTAAAAGCCATCTTTTAAAATAATTGTTTTTTTAGATGTTGTCTCAAAATTAGAAAGTTCATCAATAACAAGATTAAGAGCGTCTTTTAACTCACTTCTACTGACAGGTTTAACAAGGTACTTTGTAAGTTTAAGTTCTGTAGCTTCAAGCAAATATTTTGTCTCAGAATGAGCTGTTAACATGATGACTTTTGTAGAGTGATCATTTTCTCTTATTGTTCTGACTAACTCCAATCCACTTAATTTTGGAAGGTTTATATCCACTATCATAATTTCAGTTTTATTTATCCTGTATTTTTTATAACCATCTTCTCCATCAGCAGCTTCATAAACTGTTTGGAAATGTCTATTTAGATAGTTTACATAGTTAGCTCTAATATCTTTTTCATCTTCTATATAAAGAATAGAATACGCTTCTTTTCCATTACTCACCGTTAACCTTTAATTTGATTTCAAAACATACACCTAAATTATGGTTTTTCACGTTTAACTCTCCATCCATACTTTCTTCTATAATTTTTTTAGACATATAGAGTCCAAGACCTGTGCCTTTAGTC
>JAQIBW010000324.1 GCA_027858865.1 Sulfurimonas sp.
ATATGATGATATTTTAAAATAATATAAAGTAAAAAATCTTTTTTATGCAAATGGACCTGGAAGTTTTATGGCCATAAAAGTTGCGTATATTTTTCTAAAATCTATTAGTGTTTTGAAAAATATACCACTTTTTGCAACAGATGCATTTTATTTTAATAAAAATCAACCTATAAAAGCGATTGGAAAGCTATATTTTGTTAAAATTTCATCAGAAATAAAAACTCAAAAATTAGAAACAGTACCAAATATGGAGTTTAAGCTTCAAGATGTGCTTGATTATAATGAGTTTAGCACAACTACAACACCTCTTTATAGTATTGGGGCAGTTGGATAGGAAAATAATTGACAATAAGTGTACCAGCAACAAGTGCTAACCTAGGACCAGGATTTGACTCTTTAGGCTTAGCTATAGATTTACGAAATAAAGTTGAGTTTCATCAATCAAAATTTTTTAGTGTCTGTATTAAAGGTGAGGGTGAAAATAACCCAAGACTAAAAGGTAATAATCTTTTTGTTAGCATCTTTAATGATCACTACAATAGACTAACTCAGAAAAAACAAAATTTTAAATTTACTTTTTACAATCAAATTCCGATGTCACGCGGGCTTGGAAGTTCATCAGCCGTAATTGTTAGTGCAATTGCACGTGCACATGAAGCAGCCGGTATCAGAGTATCAAAAAGAAGAATTTTAAATCATGCACTTTTTTATGAGTCGCATCCAGATAATATTACACCAGCAGTAATGGGTGGATTTAATGCTGCAACAGTTGAAAAAAATAAGGTTTTCTCACAAAGAAAACATCTTCCAGAGTATTTAAAAGCCATTGTGACTATTCCAAACAAGCCAATTAATACATCAAAGGCTAGAATGCTTTTGCCAAAATCTTACTCCAAAGAGAATGCAATATATAATTTATCGCACACAGCTTTAACAGTTGGAGCATTTTTTAATGAAGATTGGGAAATGTTAAAACTTTCCGCACAAGATAGATTTCATCAAAAAGCTAGAATGAAAGTACTACCAGAACTTTTTTCTGTACAAAAGATTGCATATGAGAGTGGTGCCCTAATGAGCACACTTTCAGGGAGTGGATCTACATTTTTTTCAATGGCATATGATGAAGATTCAGCTATGATTGCGAACAAATTGAAGCAAAAATTTCCTGATTTTACTGTTAAAACTTTGGATTTTGATAACAATGGGTTAGTAATAGAGAGATAACCTCTATTAAATGAAGTGAGATTTAGATATAATGGCGAAAAAATTTAATCAACCTCTTCGAATGTGTATCTCTTGTAGAAATACAGAAGCACAAAGCAATCTACTGAGACTTCAATGTATTGATGGTTCAATAGAAGTATTCAAAGGGATTGGAAGAAGTTTTTATTTATGTAAAAATTGTATCTTTGAAGAAAAAAAAGTTTTTAAAGCACTTATGCGTCAATGTAGAAGTGGAGACAAAGATAAATTTATGAACAAACTAAAGGAGATCATCGCTGATGATAGAAAAAGTTAGAGTACACGAAATTGCAAAAGAACTAGGAATAGCTTCTAAAGATGTTTTAGAAAAAGCAAAAAAAATGGGTCTTGAAGTAAAGTCGGCACAAAGCGTAGTGACAATGGAGCAAGCTGAGGGATTAGCAAACTTCATAATGAATGGTGAGGCTGTCGCTGAGTCAGCAAAAACTACAGAAGAAACACCTACTAAAGCAAAAAGTGATACTCCAAAACAAGAAGAAACTCCTGAAGTAGAAGAGAAGCCTGTAGAGAAAAAAGTTCCGCAAAAAGTTGTAGAAGCTCCTAAGGCAGAGACAGTTAAAGAGGACACTCCTAAGCAAAAAGAAACTACTAAAGAAGATGTTGCAGTAGTTGAGGAAAAAGAAGAGCCTAAAACTGAAGTTAAAGAAGAGAAAAAAAGCCCTTTAAAAGTGGTTATTCCTGTTGTTACTCGCCAGATTAAGAGAACAGGTCTTAAAATTGTTAAAAAGAAAAAACCAAAAGTAGAAGAGACATATTCAGCTCCTCAAAAACAGGCATCAGTATCTTCTTACGGAAAGGTTAGTGCAGAAGTCTTAGCAGAATTGGCGTTAAAGAAAAAATCTAGACAAGGTAGTGCAGCACCTACAAGAAGAAAAGAGTCTGGTAAAAGAATGGAAATTTTCGGTGGAGCAATGAATGATGTTTCTATGGATATGGATGATCAAGTTACTTTACTTGACTTAAATTCTACTGAGAGAGCTCCACTTCCTGTTGAAGAAGCTAGAAAACCTCGTCCACCAAAACCTGCAGGTAGAAATGCTAACAAGAAGCAAGCTCCTCGTGGTAGAAAAGTTTCTCGTGATAAAAGAAAGAAATATGCAAAAGCTACTCAAGAAGAAGAGATAGTAACTCATGTTGAGATTCCTGAAGATATTCGTGTTTATGAGTTTGCAGAAGCGCTTAAACGTCCTATGTCTGATGTGATTAAAGTTCTTTTTGATCTTGGTATGATGAAGACTAAGAATGACTTTTTAGGAAATGATGAGATTGAGATTTTATCTGAAGAGTTTGAAGTAGAAGTAACAATTGTTGACCCTAAAGATGCATTTACACAAGTAGTAGAAGATATCGAAGAAGATCAAGACGCTACTGAAAGACCTCCTGTTATTACGATCATGGGACATGTTGATCACGGTAAAACTTCACTTTTAGATGCTATTCGCGAAGCAAAAGTTACTGAAGGTGAAGCTGGTGGAATTACACAACATATTGGTGCTTACACTATTGAACAACATGGTAAAGCTATCACTTTTCTAGACACACCTGGTCACGCAGCATTCTCTCAAATGAGACAACGTGGTACAAATGTTACAGATATTATTGTTATCGTTGTTGCTGCAGATGATGGTGTTAAGCCTCAAACTCTTGAAGTTATAAAGTTAGCTCAAGAATCAGGTGCTCCGGTAATCGTTGCACTAAATAAAATGGATAAAGAGACTGCACAACCAGATATGGTTATAGGTCAAATGGCTGAGCATGGTATGAATCCAGTTGATTGGGGTGGAGATATAGAATTTATTCCTGTTTCTGCAAAAACTGGTATGGGAATAGATGACTTACTTGAAAACATTCTACTTACTGCTGATGTACTAGAGTTAAAAGCTAATGTAGATGCTATGGCTAAGGCTTCTGTAGTTGAGTCTTCACTAGAAAAAGGTCGTGGTCCAGTTGCTACTGTTATTGTTCAGAATGGTACTCTTAGAGTTGGAGACTATGTTGTTTGTGGTAGCGCATATGGTCGTATTAAAGTGATGTTAGATGAGCATGGTAAGCAAGTTAAAGCTCTTCTTCCAAGTCACACGGCGGTAATCGCAGGACTAAATGAAGTTCCAGCATCTGGCGAAATTATGACAGTTATGAGTAATGATAAAGATGCTAAAGAATTTGCTCTAAAGAGACATGAGTATGATAGACATAAAGAACTTTCTATCAGTACTAAATCTACTTTAGAAGATATGACCTCTATGATTGCAGAGGGCAAACTTAAAACTCTTAAAATTGTACTTAAAACAGATGTTCATGGTTCACTTGAAGCTATTAAATCATCACTAAATGAACTTAGAAATGAAGAAGTAAAAGTAAATGTTATCAGTTCAGGTGTTGGTGGAATTACTGAAAATGATGTAGAGTTAGTTAACAACAGTGAAAACTGTGTACTACTTGGCTTCAATGTTCGTCCAACAGGTGCAGTTAAAGCATCTGCTAAACAGAAAAGTGTTGAGATAAGAACTTACTCAATTATCTATCAACTTCTTGATGATATTACTGGTATGCTAACAGGAATGATGGCTCCAAAATATACAGAAGAAAATACTGGTCAAGCAGAAGTTAGAGAAGTATTTAAAATACCTAAAGGTATGGTTGCCGGATGTGTTGTTGTCGATGGTAGACTTGTACGTGGTGGAATGGTTCGTGTTATTCGTGAAGGTGTTGTTACTTACGAGGGTGAACTTACTTCACTTAAACGCTTCAAAGATGATGTTGAAGAGATTGGTAACGGTTATGAATGTGGTGTTGTTATTAGTGGGTATGATGATGTTATACCTGGTGATATCCTTGAAACATTCAAAAAAGTCGAGCAAAAAGTTTCTTTATAGATGACAGAAGCTCAAATAAAAATAAAGAGAACAGAGTCAATTCTTGGTGAATTGATTCCTCAAGCATTGGGGTCATTAAATGATAAAAGACTTCATGACTTAGAGATTTTAGATGTTAAATGTTCTCGTGGTAAAAGTGATGCTAAAGTTTACATAAATCCAAGTGAATTTAGTGAACAAGAAAAACGAGATTATTTAAAACTTTTAAGAAATGCTAGACCTATTGTTGAGACATTTTGTCTTAAAGATCAGGGTTGGTACCGTTGTCCAAAATTTACATTTGAGTTTGATGAGCAGATAAAAAAATCACAAGATATAGAAGAATTATTTAAAAAAATCGCGAAAAAGGATGAAGAATGAGATTAGAGAGTGATATAAATTCATTAGTAACATCTGTTG